>JAIRXD010000071.1 GCA_031268545.1 Puniceicoccales bacterium
GGCCTGCGATTTGCTGTTAAAAAAGCATTCATCGGTGGATATCCTTGTAAATAACGCCGGGATAATCAAGGATGCTATACTTATGAGAATGTCCTATGATCATTGGAATGAGGTGATTCAGACCAACCTAAGTAGTTGTTTTTTTTGGATAAAGAATCTGATGAGATCTATGACTCAAAAGCGTTGGGGAAGAATCGTTAATATGTCGTCAGTCGTAGGTAAGATCGGAAATTTTGGCCAGGCTAACTATGCTGCAGCCAAGGCCGGATTGATTGGTTTGACAAAGTCTGCCGCAAAGGAAGTTGCATCCCGTGGAATATGTGTAAATGCAGTAGCTCCGGGTTTTATAACCACAGACATGACTGCTGGATTAGATCAGAAATCCATCGATGATTTGGCCAAGTTTATTCCCATGAAACGTCTTGGTTTGGTGGAAGACGTGGTTCCAATGGTGACGTTTTTGTGTTCCGAGGCAGCTAGATATATCACCGGTCAAGTCTTTACCGTTGACGGAGGGATGACCATGTAATTTCTCTGTTAACCCGATCTTGCTTTATTCTTGGCATCGTTGATGGGTGTTGGAATGGCTAGGCTTTAAGTAGTTATGAGATCAAAAAGTAAAAAAAATTGGTTATTATATTTTTCACTTATCTATATTGTGGTTGTCATTGTTGCCTGTTTTAATGGGCAATATTTTTTAAAATACACCTATTTTATGCAAGATTTAGATCTTGGAGCTGTGGCTCCCTGTAGGGATCATCCATTTGGTACAGATATATATGGTCGTGATATGCTCAGCAGGATTCTATATGGTGGCAGGATTTCAATATTAATAGGAGGCTGTGTGACGTTGGTTGCTATGAGTTTTGGCACATTTTATGGCATTATTTCTGGCTATTGCGGTGGTCTGATCGATATGATATTGATGCGATTTGTGGATGTACTGTACCCGATCCCATTAATCCTGTTGGTTATATTATTCATGGTATTTTTCGGAAAAAATTGTTTTGTTCTCTTTACCGTAATGGCTTTGGTCGAATGGCTGACACCGGCCCGTGTTATAAGGGCTGAAGTGATGGCTCTCAGGGAAAGTGGCTTTGTATTGGCAGCTAAGTGTTTTAACCAAAGTAGTTTCGGAGTGATACAAAAACATATTTTTCCAAATTTGATAGGTATTATAGGGTCCTATTCGGCCCTGATGTTGCCCAGTGTCATATTGATGGAGTCTTTCCTGAGCTTTGTCGGAGTAGGGGTCCAGGCCCCGAAGAGTTCCATTGGATTGCTGGTATCCGATGGTGTACGCTATATGGATTCCTGCCCATGGCTACTGATCATCCCCTGTTCATTGTTCATATTGATGCTATTATCGCTCAATATCATAGCGGATGCCATCAACGCCAGAAGGTATAGGCCATCCATCTGATCAAGGAGTTTTATCACCATTGTGTAATTTTTCCGAAACGATGGAGATAAATTTTTCCACGGCTGCTTTGGCCGGCACATCGTAATCGACAAGTTGTTGATCATCATTAATTTTACTTTTATCTGGTCTTATAAATTTTTTGAATGTTGTCCTCAGAATCAGCTTCGAATTTGGTAGTTCAAATGTCAAAGCATCGCCGAATGCGGATGATAGAGTTAAAATATTTATCTTATAAATAAACTCCAATCCAAGGATAGCTATTAATTTAGCTGATATATTTGAAATGGGTGTTGACAGACGGTTAGAGAGATATAGATTGCGGCGAGTTTAAGTTGATTGGGCTGGTAGCTCAATGGTAGAGCAGTGGCCTTTTAAGCCATTGGTTCTGGGTTCGAATCCCAGTCGGCCCACCAATCGATCGAAGGTTTATTGTGCCGACTTAGCTCAGTTGGTAGAGCACCCGCCTTGTAAGCGGACGGTCGTCAGTTCAAATCTGACAGTCGGCTCCAGGTTTTGCCGGGATAGCTCAGTTGGTAGAGCAACGCATTCGTAATGCGTGGGTCGTGAGTTCGAATCTCATTCCCGGCTCCATTTCTTGGCTCGCTGGATTTTCTTTCCTTTGGAAATCAATGGATATCGTTAGTCATATGGTCATCTAATCAAGATGGTCTCTAGGGAAATAAAGCTATGTTAATAGGTAGTATAAAGTCACTGATTAGGCCATATATGGCCAACGGAAAAACCGAAGCTAAGCGTATTGGTTCTTTTGGAGAAGCCGCTGCCAAAAAATATCTCAAGAAAATCGGGTACAAAATACTAAAGACCAACTGGAGCTATAAAAATTACGAGATTGATATCATCGCTCTAGATAGTGAAATTCTCGTCTTCGTAGAGGTCAGGACAAGAAGCTCGGATGCATTGGTCGGTGGTTACAATTCAATAACTAAGAAAAAGCGAGAATCCCTTAAGATCGCATTCAATGCCTATATGGCAAAGATCGGCTACGTAAAATACTATAGATTTGATGTCATAGAGATCTCCTGGGATAAAATCAGCAACGCTTCAGAACTCCGGCATTTCGAAAATATCCCACTCTGGTAGCAGCTGGTCTGGTTGCGAAGTTTCATAAATTTATTGCCAACTTAGCCTAATTTCTTAAAATCTACACCAAAATGGAGGATTAATGAGTGGCCATATATCAAGATCAACAGTTTCATCGACACCTATAGGCAATGCACCTATAGGTAATACAGGTGGACCTAAAAAATCTACCGATGACAATAACATCAAGTTGGCTGATAGCTCCTATGGATTTCTTTATCTAAAATTTAAGGATGGGTTAGGGTCAGCATCAAAGGTCAGCACATCATCAATTAATAGTAAGACCGTTATAGAGGCAAAATCAACGGGCGATGTTACTGATGTTGATAAAGTAATAGGTTCTGTGTCTGATAAGGGAACCATCGCAAAGACCTTGATGGAAAAAATAGCCAAAGCGGATAAAGCTGAGTCCAACGGAAAAAATAGCCTAACCTCCAATAGATCGCCAGGTGATATAGTTTGTTTAAAAGTGTTGTCCGATTTAGTAAATGTTGCCAGGGCAAATGCAGGAAATTCGCAGATTTTTAAAAAGAGTGATGCAAAAGAATTGGTAGCCATATTCTGCCCAGATAAACTCAAAGAACTTGAGGGCATAGACCTCACAGACAATAAAGCTGCAGAAGAGCTATTTAAAGCCATAGGTGATGGGATGGCTAGTGCATTAGCAAACACTACAATACTCGATCTTTCAAAATCCAATAAAAAATCTCTGGAAAAAGTGATGGCATCTACTCTCCAGTCCATGTCTGGTGTAGGCAGGAGTGGTTATAAAAATATGACCATCAATGGCCGGTGTGATAAATTGGCAAG
This sequence comes from Puniceicoccales bacterium, assembly GCA_031268545.1. GTDB lineage: Bacteria > Verrucomicrobiota > Verrucomicrobiia > Opitutales > LL51 > JAIRTH01. The sequence goes on from JAIRXD010000071.1 coordinate 3,335, forward strand.
CATTGGCAAAGCTTTAAAATTTGTGGCCATTGGACTTGCCATTGCTGCAGCGGTTGCTGCCTGTGTAGCATCCGGAGGTACACTATTTGCCGTTGGAGGAGTAGCCATATCGTTGAAAATTGCCATCGGCGGTGGGATTGCCATTGGTGGTTTGGCGACCCATCTAGCTGGTTCTAATATGGAACTAAATTCCAAGATCACTACGGATATTCCCTTTAAGGCAAAGTTGATGCATAATCTGGCTAATGCTGCTAGTTATTTAACCTGTATCGGGAATATTGCCAATGTCATTTCAGACGTTTTTCATATTGAAGTACCGTTTATAGGTCCACTTGTTGCTAAAATAAATATTTATGCCAAAGCAGCCATGCAGGTTGCAGAAATGACTTCAGAGATACAGTCACTTATAGATATGGCAAAGGCCGATTTTTCCAATATCAAAGATAACATCAGAATTGATATCGGCTTCCAAGATGTCCTTGGCGCATTGAAAGGCCAAAATCCAGAAAAAATTGTCGCCGAAATACAAAAAGGTTTTTCCGGAATATTGAATAATATAACCGACGAGAAACTAAATTCCTATTTGGATAAAATGGAAAGTGTGATGGGATTGGTTTCGAATTTTTGTGAACAATCAAATGTTATCATGATAAGCATATCAGCCCAGAGTGGGATGGAAATACCAAAGGAGATTAGTAATGGGTTTCAGACAGTTAATAATGCCATGGGTAAAATGCGGGCAGCGATACATGCCGCACATGTAATCAATGATGCGATTAACCAAGAAGTTGGATCCATAAAAGGAGGTGCAGAGCTAGTTAAGAACATATTTTCTGGGATAATGGAAGATGGTCAGCTCACAGGATTATTGGATGCATCTGATGGAGTAAAACGCATCTTGGCCAAATTGGGTGATAAATTTAATGATAAGGCCATAGATGAATTTATGTTTAAACAAGTCCCAGATCGTCAAAAAAATGCATTTCATAATGCAGCGATTAAAATAAATGATTTCATGGAAAAGGCAAAATCAGCTGTAAATACTGGCATTGATGCTGGTAAACAGGTTATTGATGGAATTCAAAAGATTAGTAATATAGCCACCAATACTATGAATAGTAATACCACAGTACCGTCTTAATGAGTATATAGTCAAGACCTAATGTTTGATTTTAATAAAATATCAATTTTTTTGCAGCTTTATTATTGCGGTGTATCCATTGGCAAAATATTTATGGCCAAGCAGTTTATTCGACCAACCCATTACTTATTTTCTGCAATGATTTTCTGTACCGTTCACCTCCTTGGGATTATGCCGTTAAACGGATATTGTCACGGAAGCTCTTTTGTCTATTGTTTTTTTTGATGCAGCCTGAGCCATTCGGTTTCAAGGTTTGATAAATTTTTCTCCACATCGGTCAATTTTTCAAAAATTTCACTGGAATAGTTTGCATATAGCGCTGTTTCCAGTTCGGATTTTTTCAGGTTATAGATTTCCATTTCTGCCTCCAGCTCTTTCAATTTTTTTTCGTCCTTGGTCGATAATCTATCATTATTTCGTTGGGATTTTTCAGTTTTTTTCCGGACACTGGACTGATCCTTTTGATCCCGCAAAATGTGGTCAATGTAATCATTCAAGTCGCCATCGAAGGGCTTGCAGAGGTTGTCTTTGACTATCAGCAGTTGGTCACAGGTGGCTTCGATGGTGTGAAAATCGTGGGTTACTAGCAGTAGTGTACCGGTATATTTATTTATGGCGTCGATAAGCGCTTTTCGGGCTTCTATATCCAGGTGATTTGTCGGTTCGTCGAGGATTAAAATATGTGGCGAATTTCTTGTTATTACCGAGAGCAGTAGCCTGGTTTTTTCGCCACCGGAGAGCTTGGAAACCTTTGTATCTGCTCGTTGCTGGGTTAGTCCAAATCTGGCCAATTGGCTGCGGATACTTTGTTCATTTTCGCCGGATAAAACCGAGCTCAAAGTTTCGTAGGGAGTTTTATCCAATTGCAATTCATCGGTTTGCTGCTGAGAGAAATAGGCTGATTTTAAGCCCCTGGCAAATTCGATTGATCCGGCCATAGGTTTAAGCCTATTGGCTATCAATTTCACCAGGGTAGATTTGCCATTGCCGTTTGCGCCTAGTATGGCGATGCGATCGGCGATATCAATTTTTAGATTCACATCTCTGATGACGATTTTGCTATCGTATCCCAGATTACAGCCCTTTACTTGAACTAGAAGTCGATCTACTACAGAGGGTTGTGGAAACTCAAATTTGGTAGAACGTTCCGGTGGAATCTTCGGCAACGTCTCCATCTTTTCCAGCATTTTTATTCGACTTTGGGCCTGTTTGGCTTTGGAAGCCTTATATCTGAATCTATCCACGAAGGCCTGTAGGTGCTTGCGTGAAGTTTCCTGCTTTTCTATATTTTTTGACAATTCCTGCAACCGTCTTGTCCTGGTCTCTTCGAAGCTATCGTAGTTGCCGGAGTAGAGCTTGATAGATGAGTTGCTTACATGGAGGATCTTATCACACAGGCTGTTCAGTAAGTCCCGCTCGTGACTTATTACCAAAATGGATTTATTTAATTTGCACAGATAATTTTTTAACCAGGCACAGGTTTCAAAATCCAGATGATTGGTTGGCTCATCCAATAATAAAGTATCCGATGGAGCGAATAAAGTTGCTGCCAGTGCGGCCCGAACCTGCCAACCACCGGAAAATTTGGAGAGTGGTTTATTCATATCGTTCGATGAAAAGCCCAGGCCAGCCAGGATTGCCGAAGCCTGACTTTCGGCAGAGAAGCCATCAATGGCTTCAAATTGCTCGTATAATTCTGCCAAGGTATTACCATCTTCCTCGTTATCTATCATGGCCTTAAGGTTTATAAGCTGGGCATTGGAAGATAGCACGAGATCCAGGACCGTCTGGTTTTTGTCCTGCAATTCCTGATGGACTGTCACGACTTTTTGTTTGTTTGGGATGATTATTTCGCCACCATCTAGGGACTCTTTGCCAAGTATTAGTCTGAATAATGTTGTCTTGCCGCAGCCGTTATGCCCAACCACGCCAACCTTCGAATTGTCTGGGATAGAGATAGTTACGTCGTCAAAAAGCACTCGACTGCCGAGACGAAAGATTAGATTTTTTATGTTGATCATAGTAGATTACTGTATTAGAATACTCTACTGGTATAGTGAAATCAATAAGATTTTGCCCAGACCACCTGATATTTGCTCGGATTGCCGGAGAATGGGCACCGGCCTGGGTTAAAACTATCTCCTGGAATGCATCTTATGGTTACACCCAGATCTCTTTTTATCCTCTCTTCGGTTTCTTTTGAGCCGTCCCAGATGGAGATGGCGAATCCACCGGCTTTGTTTTCATCGTTAAAAAATTCATAAAATTCATTCTTTGAATTTATTTCTTTGGTATTTTTTTCTCTAAATTCCAGTGCTTTGCTAAAAATATTATCCTGTATGGATTTTAATATTGCCGGTAAGTTTTGAATGAAATTTGGTAATTTTTCCGATATTTTTATCATATTATCCCGGCGAGTATAGGTTAGGGACTCGCTGGCTATCTCTTTCTCCCCAAGTTCTATAATAATCGGAATTCCTTTTTTTATCCAGCTCCATAGTTTGTCACCACCGCGCATATCTCTTCCATCGATTTCAATTTTAACAGGTTTGTTTCCGAAACTCTTCTTTCCCAGCTCATCGCTCAACTTATTACAGTTTTCCAGTATTTTTACTCTGGAGGTTTCATCGTGGATTACTGGCAATATAACTGCTTGGAGCGGAGCCAATTTAGGTGGCAAAACCAGGCCATCGTCATCCGAGTGGATCATGATGAGGCCGCCCATCAGCCGGGTGGATACCCCCCAGGAGGTGGTCCAGGCAAATTCTTCCGAGCCACTCCGGGCCATAAATTTTATATCCGAAGCTCGGGAAAAATTTTGACCAAGAAAATGAGATGTGCCGGCCTGGAGAGCTTTTTTATCCTGCATCATTGCCTCGATGCAATAGGTATCTACCGCTCCTGGAAAGCGTTCTGAATCACTCTTCCGTCCATGGATTACTGGCATTGCTGCAAAATCTTCGGCAAATTTTCTGTAACATTCCAACATGCGCTTGGTTTCTTCGATGGCTTCCTCTGGGGTTTCGTGGGCCGTATGTCCTTCTTGCCAAAGAAATTCTGTTGTTCTTAGGAACATTCGCGTCCGCATTTCCCAGCGCACCACATTTGCCCATTGGTTTATCAGCAAAGGTAAATCTCTGTAAGATTTGATCCATTTCGCAAATGATTCACCGATAATAGTTTCCGAAGTTGGCCTGACGATGAGTGGTTCTTCCAAAGGCGATGCTGGGACCAGTTCGCCTGATTCATTGGTCTCTAGACGAGAATGAGTTACCACGGCACATTCCTTGGCAAATCCTTTCACATGCTCGGCTTCTTTGGCCAGCAATCTAAGCGGAATGAACAGAGGGAAATAGGCATTTTTATGACCTGTGGCTTTGAACATTTCATCCAAAATTGCGGTCATGTTCTCCCAAATCGCATAGCCCCAAGGCTTTATGACCATACAGCCCCGGACTACACTGGGTTCGGCTAAGTCCGCGGCGATGATGATTTGCTGATACCATTCCGGGTAATTTTCCGATCGTAATGGTGAAATTGCGTGTTTTTTGGTCATGTTTTTAATGAATTCAGTGAATCCAATAGAGATTGAAGTTCAACCTGTTTTTTAAGATTTTCTTCAAGTAGTTTTTTAGTACCATCGATGATCTGTTGTGGGGCCTTACTTATGAATACCTTATCGTTCAATTTTGATTGATTTTTCGCTATCAATTGAGTAATTTTTTGAATCTCGTCGATAACTTTTTGCTTCTCACTGGCCAGATCTATCTGACTTGCTAGATCCAAATACATAAGTCCGGCCGGTGTCAGAATTACTGGCAAATCCAGTAATGAATTTGTTTCTATAACTTTCGCTGCACCAATGAAATGCTTAATAATTTCGTTATATTTGGCAATGATGGATGTTTGGCCATCGGCTGCTTTATAATAAAAAGTCATATCTTTTTTAGCCGCTAAGCCGTAGTTGGCTTTCATGGCCCGGGTCGACGATATAAGTTCCCTAATCATAGCGACTTCAAGAATCGAATCTTCGGCTGGTTCTAGCCCTAGGGCTTTTATATTGGCCAATAAATTAGCCGATGTATCCAGCTTTTCATCATTTATAAATCCAGTTCCATAGCCGGCCATGTGCCATAACTCCTCTGTTATGAATGGGATAAATGGATGTAGGATCAGCAGGCATTGTCTAAGGATAAGATCATATATTCCAATTACCGATGAAGTTTGATTTATCTTTGATACCTCCAGGTACCAGTCACAGAAGTCTTTCCAGAAGAACGAGTAAATTATCTGTAAGGCTTTATTAAACTCATATTCGGCCATGGCTTCTTCAAATTCGATCAATGTCTTTAACATTTGGGTTAGTATGGCTAGATCTATTAAAGAAACTTCCTTTGGGTTTATCCGGGAAAAAATTCCTTCAATGGTTTTATCCTGCTCTTCTCCAATGGTTTGTCTAAATCGGAAAGCATTCCACAGTTTATTGCAGAAATTTCGTCCAAATTCCACTCGTTCCTCGGAAAATAGCACATCCTGGCCCTGGGGAGCCATGGATAATAAACCGAATCTCAATCCATCGGCTCCATATTTTTTGATCAAATCCAATGGTTCCGGTGAATTGCCCAGACTCTTTGACATCTTTCGACCGAGCTTGTCGCGAATAATGCCTGTGAAATAAACATTTTTAAATGGTATGCGTTCTTGTATTTCGTTCGGCAATAGGTGGTTTTTATTGGCGCCAAGTAATTCGAGAGAGGCTATGATCATTCTAGTAACCCAGAAAAAAATTATGTCCGGGCCGGTAACAAGATCACTGGTCGGATAGAAATAATCGAAATTCTTTTCTTCCATTTTTTTTAGATCTGGCCAGCCGAAGGTTGCGAATGGCCATAGGGCTGAAGAAAACCAGGTGTCGAGCACATCCGGATCCTGCTCCCAATTTTCCTTATCTTCGGGACCATCAATGGATAGATGAATATTTGTTGGATCATTTTTATCATAACCCTTTCGATACCAGACAGGTATTCTATGGCCCCACCAGAGCTGCCGACTTATACACCAGTCTTTTATATTATCGAGCCAATGCAGATAGGTTTTTGTCCATCTCTCTGGCCTCAGCTTTATAACTCCATTTAAAATCGCTGCTTTAGCCTCTTCCACCTTGGGATATTTTAAAAACCACTGCTCAGAAAGTTTAGGCTCTATTGGAACATTGGCCCTTTCGGAAAATCCCACATTATTTGAATAGAGCTCTTCTTTTATTAATAGGCCAAGTTTTCGCAATTTTTCCACGGCCATAACCCTTGCCTCAAAGCGATCCATACCTTCGAAGTCATTGCCAGCCAAGGAATTAAGTGTTCCATCTGGATTCATTATATCTAAAAATTCCAGTCTATGTCTTTGGCCGATTTCGAAATCGATGGCCGAATGAGCCGGCGTTACTTTCAGTGCTCCGGAGCCAAAATCTTGATCCACAGCCTCATCAGCAATTATCCTTATTTCTGCTTTTTTCAATGGCCTTAGGCAGGTTTTGCCTATTAGACTTCTATAGCGATCATCATTGGGATTGACAGCTATGGCTGTATCTCCCATAATCGTTTCCGGCCTGGTGGTAGCCACTTCGATAAATCCACTACCATCGGTCAGTTCATATTTCAGATGATATAGCATGCATTGCTGTGGCTTCATCATCACTTCTTCATCACTAAGGGCTGTGAGACTTACTGGGCACCAGTTCACCATTCGTTTACCTCTATAAATATATCCTCGATTATATAACTCTATAAAAGCTGTCTGTACCGCCAGGTTATATCCAGGATCTAGTGTATGAACCTTTGCATCCCAATTACAGGAAATTCCGAGTTTTTTAAGTTGTTCCAATATAAGGCCACCATGTTTATCTCGCCAATGCAATGCCCTTTGGATGAAACTTTCTCTACCGATATTTTGGCGAATTTTACCTTCTTTCATCAGTTCTTTTTCCACTTTTACCTGGGTAGCTATACCGGCATGGTCAGTGCCTGGTATCCATAACGTCGATTTTCCAAGTTGCCGTGCACGTCTTATAAGCACATCCTGCAAGGTGTTATTGAGCAGGTGCCCCATGTGCAATACGCCGGTTACATTGGGCGGTGGCATCAAAATGCAGAAAGAATCCTTTCGATGGTCAATTTTTTTGGCAAAGCAACCTTTCTCTTGCCATTGGCTATACCATTTATTTTCTATGTTCTCGGGATTATAAATTGCCTTAATCATTTGCCGTGGCATTAGTAATATTTTTTTCAAAATGTCCATATTCATCGAATTAAGGCAAATGTTTGAGAAACCTTCTTGACTAATGTTTCTTTTTGAGAATGTTTGTTAACCAGGCTGGGAGCTATGTGACTTGTAGTCGACTAACTCCACCAGGACCGGAAGGTAGCAATGGTCGTCAGGCTTATGGTGTACTGTAGATTTCCTGGCCTTTTATATCTAGATAAAAAAATAGTGAAAAATTTTTATCTAGAATATGTATGATTAATCTTCTTGACTCTTAATATGTGTTTGGATTATTCTTCTCGCATGACTGATAGTTATGTCGTCTAATTATGGTATCGAGAGACAGTCCATTAATACTTATTGTTGAAGATGATGTGGTGTTATCAAAAACGATAGAACGGCAGCTGCAGCTTTCGGGGATGGAAGCCCAAGCATTTTTTAATGCAGCTGATGCATTGAGTTTTTTACAGAGATCATTTTCTAATCTCATGTTGCTTGATATAAATCTTCCGGATAGGGATGGCATATCTTTATTAAGTGATTTACAAAAAAGAAAAATTTTTGTCCCAACCATATTTATGACCGGCGTGGATGCAGCAGACGTGAAGATGCGGGGATTCAATTGTGGTGCCGATGATTTTATTATGAAGCCCGTTGATTTGAATGAGTTAGTGGCCAGAATATCAGCAGTTTTACGCCGAAGTGAAAGGGCAATGGATCTGGATGTAACTGCCAATACGTCATTGGCTGATGGGAAATTTATATTTTTAAATGCAGAGATAGATCCGGCTAAGCTGGAGATAAAATTTCCCAATGGAAATAAGACAAGTGTAGGCAAGAAGGAGTTTGGGATCATTACTTGTTTTTATAAAAATCCTCACACAATTCTAAGCCGAAAGAGTATTATTCATTCAGTATGGGGAAATCATGCCAATGTGAGAAGTCGATCACTGGATCAATATATTGTTAAATTAAGGCATGTTTTTTATAGAAATGGAATAGGGACTGACTTCAATTTAAGGACGATTCATGGTATTGGGTATATGTATACTCCGGGCTGAATAATGTCCCTAGATTGATTTATTTTTACCAAAGATTTGATTTCCATATATTGAAATCCGGCAGGTCGAATGACTTGCCGGAGGAAATCAAAAATATGTCTCTGGATAAAATTAGCCCTAGGATGCCGGAGCTGGTGTGGTTTTTTGAGAGGAATCCTCGGATACGGCCTCGATCTTCTTGCTCAATAGTTTAACAACCACAAGCCAGCTGATGCATATGACCACAAATATCGAAAATGTATAGGGTACTATGGTGAAGAATGTTGCTCCGGGAATTATCGATAATAAACCAGAATTAATCCAAGCTCCACCGCCTTTACCCATTCTGCCACCAACCACTTCTACCACCGCTTTACCTTTGACTTTCATGTCTTCATCCAGCGGAATGTAGGACATCTCTTTGGTGGGATCAAACAGTGCATATTTAGTGGATTTGGCTATTAAGACCACAGCTGCCGCAAG
>JAIRXD010000075.1 GCA_031268545.1 Puniceicoccales bacterium
GCATGTCCGGAGGGTTTGTTCCGATTTCCATTGGGGCCATGGGGTTTTCGCCAAGGTCTTCTGGGTTAGGGAGTTGCATGTCCGGAGGGTTTGTTCCGATTTCCATTGGGGCCATGGGGTTTACGCCAAGGTCCTCTGGGTTAGGGAGTTGCATGTCCGGAGGGTTTGTTCCGATTTCCATTGGGGCCATGGGTGGGGCCTGGATTTCATTGTCATCATCATTGTCAAGCTTTATAGATTGTTCTGCCGGAGGTGGTTGTGGTTCTGGCAGAGACCCTTCTTCGGGATTATCCGGAAAGGTTTCACCGATGAGATTATTCACATCCGTGGTATCTACGTATTCGATATCTTCTTCCTCTGTTTGGTTTTGCTCATCCATGGTATCTTGTTCCTAAAGAATGGGTTTCCTATCGGCTATAACCTTTCCATCGGCGATTGTGGCTGTGATTCCGAGACCTTTGATCGGGATAGATTGGCCAGAGCTTAGATGATTTATTTCGATAAAAATTATATCGTTCTGATTGATGCTGGAATATTCCTCGTTCGTCAAGTATGTCCGCCCCAACTCGATGGAGTACTCCAGTGGCACCGAATTGAATTTATGGATTTTTTTTGGCATGGTTTCGGCGATCTTTTTGCGGATAAACTTCATTATTTCCGGGGTTCCAGAGATGTAAAAATCCGTTGCGAATGAATCGTCTGGAGTTTTGAGGTACATGCAAATTTCGTCCTGGGTCGTGGTAGAATGGGGCACCTTTGAGAATCTCGAGAGTGCTACATTGTATCTGAAAAATGATTCTGCTTTGCTTAAAATTTCGCTGGCCGCGGCTTCGATGACCAGAAAACTGATTTCTCCGGAGAGAGAATTTATATCGATTCCTTCCCCAAAGCTGTTCGATAACATAGACGGCTGCGGGAACTTACAGAACGATATTCCTAAATCCTCTGTGCCAATGGAGAGGTCGAGGTGGATACATTCACTGGCGATCTCATTCGGTGCGGCCAGACCAAACAGGAAAATATTTCCTCCACAGGAAATCTGCCATTCCCTTTGTTTTGCGTATAACTCATTGAAAGAAAGGACGTTACTTTCCACGCCCTCTGTCATCAATACATCTGTCCCCATAGTTGATTTTATGATACTATTATTTATTTGCGCCTAAACAAGAAAAATAGATGATTAGGTTTTTAGGCTGAATGGTTTTATATTTCCTGGCCAATTTCGTCTAGCATGGTTACAAACCATTGGCTAGCAACGTCAAAGGGTTTTCCGCCCCTGATTCGCGAGAATTCTATACAGCTCAATTTGTTGCCATTTTGTTCATCGAATCCGATGACGCCGGACCTTCGTTCCATCGCACACTGTATCGCAAGATCAACACTATCAGCGATTATCGATAGATCGTCGGAATTTGCCGGGGCTGATCGGGCGAAGTAGCCACTTTTTTGGACCAGGGTTTTTTCTGCGCCTATCAGTTTTGAAAATTCTGACGCAAACCATTGACCTGGATTGACTTGGTCGAGTTTAATATGACCGAAGGCATCTCTTTTCAGGGTAGTGCCAGATTTTTCGAGCGCTTCGATGATGGTTTCCAGACAGGCGCCTTCGCTTAGAAATATATTCAGACAGTCGATTTCGTCCATTATTCGACGGAGTCTTAGGGCTTCTTTTTTTATATCTAGTTGCAACTCAGGTAGATAGATGCCATGGATGTCGAATTTTTTGCGAGATAAACCGATGTCAGGTACAAATTTTTTAGCTTTAAGCGATTGTCGGTAAAGGTCGGCGGTTTTGGCGGTTAGCCAGCCGCAGTTACGGCCCATGACTTCATGAACGATTAATGTTCTTGGGCCTGCGGTACACTCGTAGACCACATTTGCGAAAAATTTTGCGCCATATTCGGCGGCTGTCAATGCGCCAAGGCTTTGGGAAATTGGATATACATCGTTATCTATGGTTTTCGGTAACCCTATTACAGCCAAGGAGTAACCATTTTTTTTCAAAAATTCCGACAGATCCGCAGCGGCGGTATTTGTGTCATCTCCACCAAGGGTATGAAGCACATCTATTTTATCTGCAACGAGTTGCTCTGCAGCAACCTGCTGGGGGTTTTGGCCTGCCGACACGTAAGCTCTTTTCTGGCAATCCTCTAGGTTCGTCAATTTGACCCGGCTGTTGCCCAGTGCACTGCCGCCATGGTCGATCAATACGGCGGCGTTCTCCCGGATGGCTTGAGTCGCAATTATCTTATCACCAAGGAGAAGCCCTTTATAACCATTTTTATATAGAATAATTTCAGTGTCCGGCGATGTTTCAGTATATTTTTTGATCAAATTCCCGACCGCAGCGGACAAGCATGGGGCAAGCCCACCAGCAGTTAAAATGCCTATAACCATGATTAAATTCTAGATAAATTATACCGGATAGTAAAGCATAAAACCTTTATCTTCAACAAGTTGGCGTAATCAAAACATTAATCTAACGGAATCATTTCCACAGGACTGGCATTTGGCCGTTTTGCATGGGGAGCAGAAAATAGAACCACAGGTAACACATCGAACAATGTAACGCTTTGACCTACTTATGGTTGGCGCACAAATACCAGAAACTGCCCAATAGAAAAGCAGAGAGAAAACCGAAACAATTATGAAGAGAATAATTGCCGAACAGATGGTCATTTTCTAGGAATCTACCGGCGATGTTATTGCCATATTTCCTCCAACGTCTTTGCCTTCAACTGGTTCTGTCACATCATTTTCCATCGATGCATCACTTTCCTCTTTCTTTTCCGAGCGTTTAGCAGATGAGCGCCTACGTCGCCTTAGATTTTGTTTTTTATAGCCGCGATCATCGGCTTTTATCTGTTCTATTATGGCCATTTTGGCATCATCACCACGCCGGGGTAACAGCTTGTAAATCCTTGTGTATCCGCCACTTCTGTTCAAAAACTCTGTGACGCCATTGTCGAACAATTTACCCACGGCTTTGACATCGCGAACGCTGGAGATTGCTAATCTGCGGAAATGCAATTTAACCGCTTGATCCGAAGCTACATTAGCTCGTTTTGCCAGGGTTATCATTTTTTCTGCAAATGGCCGCAATGCCTTCGCCTTAGCCAAAGTTGTGGTTATTTTTCCGTGGGTAAAAAGAGCGCGGGCCAAATTTGCCATCAGGGCTTTTCTGTGCTCTTTCTTCCTGCCTAATAAGTACCTATGTTTACCATGACGCATTTGAACCTCCTATTTTAATTAATATCTGATGGGATTGTCAAGCAACCTCTCGTCAATTTTCATTCCGAGGGATAACCCCAACTCTTCCAACTTATTTTTGATTTCATTGAGGGATTTTTTCCCAAAATTTCTGTAGCGCAACATCTCCGCTTCGCTCTTCAGGGCCAGTTCGCCGACGGAGGTAATATTTGCATTATTCAGACAATTTGCTGCTCGCACAGACAGCTCTATTTCGTTGACACTCATATTTAAAAGCACGCGAAGCTTGTTCTGTTCCTCGGTCGCCTCTTTGGCCGCGATATTGAACTCAATTATGTCATCGGTTATCGTATCGAAGACATCCAAGTGTCGTTTCATTATTGCGACAGAATCTTTTAGTGCTTCGTCCGGCGAAATCCTTCCATCGGTCCAGATTTCCAGAATCAGCTTATCGAAATCCGTCATATGTCCAACCCGGATGTCTTCCACCGAATATTTTGCCAACTTGACAGGGCTGAAAAGCGAATCAATTGGAATGATGCCAATATCCTGATCTTGTTTTTTATTATCATCGGCAACGGAGTAACCTCGACCAATTTTTATCTCCATATTTATATGTAGCTTGCGTTTATCATTGATTGTACAGATAATCTGATCTGGGTTTACCACTACGACTTCCGGTGGACAAATTATATCTGATGCCAGCACAACTCCTTCTTTATCAACATTTATGTATAGTATCGACGGATTACTTGTCGTACTTTTGAGCAATATTTTTTTTAGATTGAGCACTATATCAATCACATCCTCCACCACACCTGGTATGCTTTGATATTCGTGCCGGACGCCATCTATTTTTATCGATGAAATGGCCGCACCCTCGATGGAACTTAACAGTATCCGTCTCAAGGAATTGCCTATGCTGTGACCATAGCCCGATTCGAATGGTTCAGCCACATACATCGAATAGGTATCACTGGCCGTATCATCAACCTTGGTCAACTTTTTCGGTAACTCGAATTTGCCTAGACGCTTAATCATAAATATAAAAATAAAAACTATCTGCTATAAAATTCGACTATCAACTGACCATTTATCTTTTTATCTAGTTCTTCCGGAGATGGATTGCGTTCAATTTTTCCGCTAAACATCGTTTTATCTTGAGATAACCAGCCGGGCACCGTTCTATAGGTAGAATCGGCCAGGCTTTGGGTTGCATATCTCTTTGATGGTGATGAATTTCTGACACTAACAGCATCTCCGACACTACATATATAACTAGCAATATCAACACATATTCCATTCACGGTGACATGGCGATGAGATACAAATTGTCTGGCAGCCCGCCTAGTTTTTGCCAGGCCTAACAGATAAACAACGCTATCTAACCTCATCTCTAGCAAGCGCATAAAGCACTCACTTGTGATTCCGGGCAAACTCTTAGCTAGGCCAAACAATAGCCTAAACTGCTTTTCGGTCAATCCGTACATGAACCGCAATTTCTGTTTTTCATTCAGGCCGAGAGAGTATTCGGATATTCGCCGACGCAACCGTGGCCCATGCATGCCAGGCAGATATGGTTTGCGATCAACAGCTTTACATGCAGGAAATATTTCCTGGTTAAAACGCCTATTTATTCTTGCTTTTGGACCGGTATAACGAGACATAACTACTTCCTTCCATTACACTTAATTACACACGCCTGCGCTTTGGAGAACGACAACCATTGTGGGGAACCGGCGTATCATCCAAAATATTACCTACCATCAGGCCAAGAGATTGAAGGGTTCGTATAGCCGAATCACGCCCCATTCCAGGACCCTTGACCTTCACATCAACTTCCTTAAGTCCATGTGATACAGCGACTTTTCCAGCATCCTGAGTTACCACCTGGGCAGCATAGGCTGTGGATTTTCTTGACCCCTTGAAGTTGCATTTTCCAGAGCTCGACCAGGATATCACATTGCCAGCTGGATCCGAAAAACAAACCTTGGTATTATTAAATGTGGCCAATATATGACAAAGACCCTTTGTGATATTTCTGCTATTTTTTGCGCGACGAACCTTAACTTCGCTTGAATTATCGCCGAGAATATCCGAAATCGACTCCTCTGGTTTTGGAGCCACATCCAGCACTGAATTATCTTTCTTCTCTATTTCATCACTCATATCTTAAACCTATTTTTTGCCGCGCACGACGCCGACGGTTTTCCTCGAGCCCTTTCTGGTTCTTGCATTGGTCGATGTTCTTTGGCCGCGCACCGGAAGTCCACGATAATGACGCAACCCTCTGTAACACTTAATTGCCTGCAATCGTTTGAGATTCGCAACAATTTCTCTACGTAGATCACCTTCGATTTTCCAACCGTTTTCAACGATGGCCGACGATATCTTATTAATATCTTCTTCGCTTAACTCGCTCGAACGCATATCTGGGCTAAGACCGGTCTGTTCGACAATCAAATCAGCTCTGGTTGGCCCGATGCCATATATATAGCGCAGTGCAAACGGCAATTTTTTATTGTTTGGGATATCTATTCCTAATAAACGCGGCATAATTTTACTTCCTGAAAAACCAATTTCTCCACTCTCTTATCTCTAAAAATCATTTTTTTACTAAAGTCAAGACCTCTGGTTCATTATTTGTAATTAAAATTGTATGTTCACAGTGAGCGGCAACGGATCCGTCGACGGTTTTTATTGTCCAACCATCATTGGTCGTAAATATATTTGATTTTCCGAGGGTGAACATTGGTTCTATGGCAATGGTCATACCTTCTTTGAGCGCTGGTCCGGTGACCGGTTTTCCGTAATTTGGTACCTGAGGTTCTTCATGCATATCTCTCCCAACCCCATGACCAACAAGCTCTTTAACAACGCCATAGCCGTGCATATCCGCATGGCACTGAATAGCATAGGAAATATCTCCGACATGATTACCAGGGATCGCAGCGTCTATGCCAGCCTGAAGCGCCAACTCTGTTATATTCACCAGATTTTTAATTTTTTCATCCACATTGCCCACCGGTATAGTCCTCGTATTGTCACCAACAAATCCGTCATAACACGTTGCAACATCGATACTTATGACATCGCCATCCTCCAGAACAATTTCATCCGACGGAATCCCATGCACAACCACATCATTTATGGAGAAGCATGCATAACCCGGAAATATTTTGTTACCATTTTTATAATGATAGGTGGCGCTAGTAGCCCTATGTTTTTTTATGGACGCGTGCGTTAAATCGTTGAGCTGTGCTGTGGAAATGCCAACCTTTACCTGAGAGACTACTTCGTCTAAAATCTCTGCCGCAACCTGTCCAGCCTTCCTCATTTTTAATATATCAGATTTTGTTTTAATATTTATCATAGATGATCCTATCTCTTTCTGAGAAAGAATAATATAAGTCCTGCGATGAGCAATACACCAACGGCTATCCAAAACTTTTTAGTCCTTGAAGCAAAATCTGCCACTTCATGGAATGCATTCTGACCGCCACCCGATGGCAGCGCTCTAGTCTTAATTTTTCCTTTTGCCCAAAAGCCGTCGTAATTTCTCTCTATTAGATGTACTTCCATTTGTTTCATCGTTTCCAGTATGATGCCGACAGAAATCAACGTTCCAGTCCCCCCCAAAAAACATGGCAAGTACTTTTACAATAACATTTGATTTATTTACAAGCCCGTATTTGAACAATATTGCC
>JAIRXD010000082.1 GCA_031268545.1 Puniceicoccales bacterium
CTCGGCCCGACGTAATCGATGAGGTTGTTGGTCATCAAGCCATCATCTCTTGGAGACATAATTCATGGGTTGCTGATAGTTTCAGAACTTAAAGCCCGCCATCCTGAGATTTTGATCGATTGGGTGGTTCGGGCAGAGTTCGCCGAGGTGATCGAAGCCTCTGGCTTGGTGGATAATATCCTGATCTATAATAGAAAGGGAGGCGTTGGAGCATTCCTGGAGACGGTGTTGCAAATCCGACATCGCCGCTATGATAAAGTCTGGGATATGCAGGGATTGGCCAGGAGTGGGTTGATGGCGCTGGCAGCCAGGTCTACCTGCAGGATTGGTCGCAGGGATTCTCGGGAACTATCTTCATTTGCATATACGCAAAAAATTGAGTATTATCCAGGTAAATTGGCCCATGCTGTGGATATATTGCGTCCATTTTTATTGTCCATTTGTGCTGATGACAGGATTTCCGGCCTGGTGAATTTTCAGGTAAATGAATCGGAAAATTTTCTGAAATTATTAAAATTTTTACCGACCAGTAGATACTTATGTCTGTTCCCAGGCAGCCGTAGGAAAGAAAAAGAATGGCCATATTTTGCAAAATTGACCAAGCTTTTGCTGGATAAAACTCAACTTACCGTACTGTGGCTCGGCAGTTCAATTTGCACCGATGGTGTTGCTGGAGATAGGTTTATAAATTTTTGCGGCAGAACCAGTATCGATGATGTGATAAATTTTATAAAAAAATCTAGGCTTGTGGTTGCCAACGATAGTGGGCCGATGCATCTGGCTGCAGCAATGGAAGTCCCTGTGCTAGGCCTATTTATTGCAACTGATCCAAAAAAATATGGACCCTATCCACCCTGGTCTAAATCAAATTTCGTGCTTTCAAAGGCCGATGATGATAAAATATTTAACGAAAATATTGTATTCGATAAAATTATCTCAATTATAGATGATGGTTATGAATAGATTGATTTTAATCTGCGTTGTATTCCTATGTTTGCTTGGCTGTGCGACCTGTAAGAATATTGTGAATAAAAGTAATATTACCGCTTCGGTGAATGAAAAAAATAATTCAAGAGGCGCTGGTTCTAATTTTGGTTCCAATAGACGCAGCCAATTACAAAGGTATTCGCTGGCGATCATGGCCAGAGGTAAGGCTAGTAAGAGTATGATGAGTAGATATTTACGGAATAATAATAGTAAAATTTCAAAACAAAAAGCCGATCATTTTGCCAGCGTTTATGTGGCCGAATGCGAGGCCGAAGGGATAAATCATGATATTGCTTTTGCCCAGATGTGCCACGAAACCAATTGGTTGCAATTCGGTGGCCAGGTGGATCCCAAGCAAAATAATTTCGCTGGACTTGGAGCTACCGATGACGGCGCAAAGGGAGCTTCATTTCCGAGCATCGAGATTGGGGTTAGGGCCCAGGTCCAACACCTAAAAGCCTATGCATCAACCGGTTCGCTGAATAGGGATTGTGTCGACCCGCGGTTTACAAACGTTGAGAAGTCCAGCTATCGCGGATCGGCCAAAACCTTGGATGACTTGACCGGTAAGTGGGCCACCGATCCACTCTATGCCAATAATATAAAGAAAAAACTCCGAAATATGTTTGTGATTAAGTAGTTACTTATTTTTTTGACTGATTTGCGTAGAGCGAATCCTTTCGCTTTTTGACATCTCCGGTATACCGTGTTTCAGCACTAAATTCATGCAACGCTGATACCAGGGCGAGAATGTTACTTATGGTGTTATCTGAAATATCTAGCAAATCCAGTGTACTGCCTTCCAGTGTTGACAAATCAGTTTTTATGATTTTACTCTCGGTCAGATCGGATGTGCCATCATTGGTTCTGTCTGACTCTGGAGTAGGTTCATCGGTTTTTTTATTTTCCTTTTTGCCTATAGTCTGTTTATTTGCCTGAATCTCCTCTTTATGGACTTTTCGTATTGCCCTGACATTATTCAACATCTCAGAAACTTTCATTCTAAAATGTTGGGCCGCAGACTGAAATTCCTTAAATTCAGTGAGGCATTTTATGAAAAATTCCGATGTGGGGTCGAGTTTTGAATTTTTAAATTTAATGGAACCATCTGGTTTCACGTTTATATTTGATTCAAGTTTGCATGATTCGTAGGCACTTTTCATGGCAGCCAAGTCTTTTTTGAGGTCTGGGATATTGTTAGCGCATTTAAAATTAGTTGACTTCAGATCTTTTTCGGTTTTATCAAGAGCGTCGCTTAAAACATCAAGCCGTTCTCCCATTACTACTGCTTCTTCTTTTATGTACTCGGTACAGTATTTATATACCTGGGCATTGGTATAATAGGATATTATTTTTTTCCAATATTCCGATGTGTAGCAAGGCAGTTTAACTCCAGATGGCAGTTGTTTGATTTTGGACGGGGCCGATATGGATTCAAGAGCTACAACCTCTGATACTCCAACCACATTGGATATACAACATATTCCAACACACAGGCCCCCGATAAATATATGACGACGAAATTTCATAAGCAATATAGAGATGTGTTCTATATTCTGTAGTTTAAATTATATATGTCAATGAAGTTAACCTGATCAACTGTGATTTTTTGCCCAGAGGCCACAGCTGACCCTGGGTATAGTCAGTAAGTCGTTATTGGGCAAGTGGAAAGCATCATTGAATCCATTCATATTAACACATTCTGTATCGGCTAACTGGATGAATTTTTTGAAATTTATTTCTTCAAGATCGAAGGTGGTCGATGAGAAATGGGGATTAATCGCGAACAGCAGTTGATTTTTACCGAGCTCATAGCTGGCATTGAACAGTATGGCAATGGCTGAGTTGTTTTCGATTGGTGCAAAGGACCTTAGGTAATCCTTTGATGGTCTTTTTTCCGGATGGAGAAGCTTTCCAATGTGAGATTTTCTGAGCTTTATATAGTCGCACATGTATTTGTGAGTCCCGGAATATTCCGAGCCTTTCTCGTAGTTTAGGGCATTTAGGTCGCCCCTTTGGTAGGTGTTTTGGACGCCGGCCTTGGAGTGAAGGATATCGTGGCCAGCGGAGAACATGGGGATCCCGATGGAACTGAGCATGAGGGCGATGGATAAATTAGTACGCCGACGATCGATGATCGTCGGCGTTTCCCCATCATTGTTTGGATTTTCGGTAATCCTATCCAGCCAGCTCCTGTCATCATGAGAGGATACATAATTTACCGTTTGGGCCGGGAAACTAGATCTGTATCCCAGTGATCCGCCGATGAAATATTCTAGCCCTTCTCTATTTCCGTTGCCAAGAATATAATCCGCGGCAAAGTTTCGATATTCATCATTCCATGCCGAAAATCCAGTATTTCTGATTTCGTTGCCTATGTGGCCACGAAAGCTCCATGGTTCGGCGATTAAAATTACAGATTTTTTGATTTTCTTAAGTGTGCTTTCTGCTTTTTTCAGAAACTCGATGCCGAGCAATTCTGCCAGATCGAACCTAAAGCCATCTACGTTATAGACTTGGATGAAATGGCATAGACTGTCCAGGACTAGTCTGGTGCTCATGGGAGTTTCGATTTGCAGATCATTGCCACAGCCGCTGTAATTTTCAAAATTGCCGTCATTGACCCTAAAATAATATTCTCTGTCGATTCTTGCCAGGTAATTTGGTTCGCCAACATGGTTATATACCACATCTAAAATTACAGCTATGTCGTTCCGATGGAAAGCATTAACTAGATTTTTAAATTCTGAAATTTGTGACCCTGTATATGGAGACAGTGCGTAGGCGCTGGATGGTGAAAAATAATTGACCGGCATATAGCCCCAGTGATATTCTTCCTTTGTATTGTTATCGAATTCCTGGATCGGTTGTAGCTCTACGGCGTTGATTCCCAGGTCTTTAAAGTAATTATTTTCGTTGGCCAGGACCTTGCAGAGGCCGGAAAATCCGAGCCTATCCTGATCACTCATTTCATATCTATAGTTTGCCAGAATGTCCCGTATATGGGCTTCGCAAATAATCAAATCGCTCCACTGGGGTGGTTTGAAATCATCTTCTGGGCCAACCAGTTGAGAGGCATCAACTATGATAGCTGGGCCGTGTTTGCTGACCATGGCCATGGCATAGGGATCGATGACGATGGATTCTTTGCCAAATTTATCGACCAGGATGTAGTTATAGTATTTTCCCGAGAGATTTTTTTTTACCGAGTGTTCCCATAGGCCGTTACAATCCCTGGTCATTGGTATCATATTTGGTTCACTATGAATGGTATCCGTTAGAACTAGGGTAACTTTGGTTGCTCTGGGAGCAAACAGAGCAAAGTGGGTATTGTGGTTATGGATCCATGTTCCAAGCTTTTTGTCCGATTGCTTACTGGCCAGCAGGCCGGAGTAATTTATGTCGGTGGGAATCTGGTCGTTACCGAACCTGACCTGGAAGTTTTTGTTGAAGTCAAAATCGCTGTATTTTCTATAAAAAGAGAAACAGTGATAGCCGGTTCTGCTGGCATTGTATTGAAAGTTCGTTATGCCATTTTTGCAGTGAGCAATGTTTTGGCAGTCCTGGGGCAGGGAAGTCCAGCACCCATTCTCGGTCATGAACTTAGGGTCTATTCGGATAACCCATCAGAGCTCGCCGCAGACAAGTTCCGGGGTCAAGAGCCATTCTTTGTCTTTTGGGTTTGGGGCCCAGTGGTTGAATGTGCCGGCTAGAAAAAATTTTGATGCACCGGATTCTTCCAGTGGTACCAAGTTTGGTAACATTATAAATGTCAACAAATTTCTTTCAGAAAAATAGCCAGAATTTTTTGCAAAGAGGAATGGGTCAATTCGGTTGATTTGCAGATTACGAGGCGCTCCTTCTTCTGTAAACTTCACAGGCGGAAGGCCGCGCTCGCTCTGTTTCCAATCGTTTTTTAAGAAAAGCACACCTTCCTGTGTGCTTATCCAGAATGCTCGCAGAATGTTATTAGTCATTGTGTACTAGCTAGATAAATTCAATAATTTTTTTACAAATATGCAATAGTAAAATGTAAAGAAAAATTGAATATTTTTATAGGGCAGAACGACTTGTGATAAAAATTTTCCGAGGTCAATGATTTTGTTTTTGGTGATAGTTTTCGCTTGCGTTTTTTAGCTTCGTTATTAAAGTATCTATAGATTGTATTCTGGCACTTTCTATTATTTTAAAAAGGGCTATTTCGAAATTTACTTTGCTGACAATACCATTTCGGACAGAATCTTTGGTCGAGGAAATTGACTCTAGTCTGCAAATCCAGGGTGCTATCTGTTCACATGATTCGGGTGAAATATCTTCTAAGTGCTTGTGGATAAGCTTTTCAAGATCGCATAGACTGTGATAAAAATCGCAGCCGTTGGCTGATAGATCACCGGAAAGCCTTATAATCGATTTATAGTCATTTTGCAGAAGTGCTGTAAGTATTTCTGTCAGTTGCTTGGATGATGCAAGGCCGTAGGCTGTGATGACGTCGATTTCTTTTATATGGCCGTTGCCAAAGGATGCCATTTGATCGATGATGGTCTGTGCGTCACGCATACCGCCTTCGGCCATTCGTATTACTGCTTCCAGCGCAAGAGGTTCTATTTCAATCTGCTCTGCTTTAGCTATTTCCAAAAGTTTGGTTTTTAGTGCATCTTTGCCAATCGGCTTGAACTCGAATCTCTGGCACCGCGATGTGATGGTAAGTGGAATTTTCTGAGCTTCGGTGGTGGCAAATATGAATTTTACGTGGCCTGGTGGTTCCTCAAGTGTCTTCAGTAGAGCATTAAACGCCGAGGTGGAGAGCATGTGGACCTCATCTATTATGTATATTTTATAGCGGCACTCGCCGGGCAGATAATGGCATTCGTCGCGCAGATCTCTTATTTGTTCGACAGAGTTGTGAGAAGCGCCATCTATCTCTATTACATCCAAACAGTTACCGTCCAGAATTTCATTGACCAGATTGGAGTCCTTTGGGAGATTGGTAGATGGTGCGCCGTTGGCGTTTAGCGCTGCGGCCAATAGCCTAGCGGTTGAGGTTTTTCCGGTGCCACGGGGGCCGATGAATAGGAAGGAATGGGCAATTCGTCCGGTGGCTATGGAACTCTCCAATGTTTTGATAACATGTTCCTGGCCAACGAGTTCTTTAAATGTCCTCGGGCGCCATCTGCGGGCAATTACCTGATATTCCAGATTCAATTTGATTTCATGGCATTTAAATCGGTGCGAATTTCAATCAAAATTTGTATCTGGTTGCAATTTTAATGAATTTTATCAACCTGCCTGGGGGTGAGGCAGTTATTGATGTTGATGCTCTATGAATTCCGTACGCTGTTTTTGTCTCCGGTAGCCTATATTGTTGGATTCGCGTTTTCACTGCTGATGGTCTTGATTTTTCTATTTTTGCTGGACGATTACTCGCGATTTTCCCAGCCCTGCCATCTGATGGTATTATTTTTTAAATCCATGTGGTTGCCGACGGTATTTTTTTTGCCGGTGATTACGATGAGGTCTGTTGCGCTGGAACGAGATAATGGAATGCTTGATACATTCATTTTGTTGCCAATTCGGCGTATTTGGATCGTCCTCAGCAAATTTTTTGTGACCTATTTCTACTATATGATTTTATGGCTGGGGGTATACTTATTTCCATTCATCGCAGGGTGCATTTCAAAAGAATTGACGTTATCGCTGCAAATTACTGATAGCGTTATAGTTAATGGCGGGATGTTTTTTATTTTTTGCAGTAGTACACTTTTTATATCTCTGGGTATTTTTATAAGTTCCATTGTGCCAAGTCAGTTGGCTTCCAGTGTGGCTAGCTTCGTGGTATTGTTTTTTATTTTAATTGCTGGTCAGATGTTACAATACGCTGCTGTCCAGAACTACTTCGATGGCATGCACCTGCAGAGCGTTACAGATATCATGGATGTATTTATGCAGATTGAAGATTTTTGTAACGGTATTATTGACACCAGGGTAATTATGTTTTATATAACTGCGGCCTGCCTGTGTTTGTTTGCGACGGCCATAACCATTGAAAGGCATTGAAATGAAATTTATAATCCATTTGTTTGTACTTGAATTATTTATATTGAGTAATACTTGTAATGTGACCGCTACAGTTTTGTCAAAAAATTATGATAAAGTTAACCTTGAAACCCCAAAAAAAAATCATTACTGTAGTCCCATGGATGCAATATTAAGTAGGCAAAGCGTTAGAGATTATACATCAGAACCTGTTGCCACTGAACAAGTAAGCATGATTTTGAAAGCTGGATTTGCTGCACCGTCGGCCATGGGATCGAGGCCGTGGCATTTTCTTGCCATCGATGATCGGACGGTTTTAGGCAACCTTGCCGGGTTGCATTCCTATGCAGGGATGCTGCGATTAGCGCCGTTTGCTGTGCTGATTTGTGGAGATAGGTCGTTGGAAGTCATAGCAGATAAATTTGAGCAAAATTGCTCAGCCGCAACAGAAAACATCTTGATTGCGGCCACGGCTTTGGGCCTCGGTTCGGTTTGGGTTGGTATTTATCCGGATGAAGGCTTGATGAAGAAATTCCGGGAGGCTCTAAATATTCCGGAAAAAATATTTCCATTTGCCATTGTTCCGATCGGGTATCCGAAAAAATCGCTTTCTCCGAGAGAATCTTATATTCCAGAACGGGTGCATATGAATAGATGGTAATTTCTATATTTTATAATTATATTAAAATTTTTAATTTTTGTGCTTGCATAGTGGCTTACTTCTTAATTTAAAGGGGGCATTGTTGTGAGGCGAAGTGTATTCGTAGGTTTTTGTATGTAGGAGCGGCGAGAAATAATGACAATTTTATTTTGGGTAATTCCGGTAGTTGCGGTGTTTGCGTTGATTGTAGCGAGATGTTTTTACAATTCGATGATGCTTGAACCTGCTGGTACGGATAAAATGCAGGAGATTGCTTCCTATGTAAGGGCCGGTGCACTGGCTTATTTAAAGCAACAGTATAAAGTTGTGGCTGTGGTTTTTCTGATACTTGCCGTTATCCTTGGCATATTATCATTTGGCCTGGATTTGCAAAATGATTGGGTACCATTTGCTTTTATTTCGGCCGGCATTTTTTCTGGCCTGGCAGGTTTCCTAGGAATGAAAACAGCTACAAACGCTTCATCGCGAACAGCTTTTGCTGCATCTAAATCCTTAAACGATGGATTGCGTGTGGCGTTTAGAAGTGGTGCAGTGATGGGACTGGTTGTGGTTGGACTGGCGTTGCTAGACTATTCAATTTGGTTTCTGATTCTCGATATTTTTGAAGATGCTGTGGATCAATCCCAGAAGATGATAATCATAACTGGTACCATGCTCACCTTTGGGATAGGTACATCCCTTCAGGCGCTTTTTGCCCGGGTCGGCGGCGGAATATTTACAAAGGCTGCCGATGTCGGGGCAGATCTGGTCGGGAAGATTGAGTCAGGAATTCCGGAGGATGATCCGAGGAATCCAGCGGTGATCTCTGACAATGTGGGCGATAATGTGGGCGACGTGGCCGGCATGGGTGCCGATTTGTATGAGTCCTATTATGGATCCATTCTGGCCGCCGCTGCCCTTGGAGCAGTTGCGTTCCTGGATGATGGCGCCGAGATTCAAATAAAAGCCGTTCTGGCTCCGGCACTTATAGGTGCGGTGGGTGTAATTTTATCCATAATAGGTGTATTTTGCGTCAAAACAAAGGAAAATGCAACGACACTGGAATTGCTTAGATCTCTGGGCCGCGGGGTGAAATTGAGTGCGGCATTGATATTTATAGCATCGTTTTTAGTTCTATATCTCCTTGGTATACCGAATTATGTAGGCATA
This sequence comes from Puniceicoccales bacterium, assembly GCA_031268545.1. Taxonomy (GTDB): domain Bacteria; phylum Verrucomicrobiota; class Verrucomicrobiia; order Opitutales; family LL51; genus JAIRTH01. The sequence goes on from JAIRXD010000082.1 coordinate 8,831, forward strand.
TGGGGAGCGGTGGCCGTAGGTTTGTTTACCGGTGAAATAATAGGTAAATCTTCCGAATATTATACTTCCCAGGCCTATACTCCGACCCGACGAATTGCCGGCCAATCGCAGACCGGAGCAGCTACGGTGATAATAAGCGGCATAGGGACCGGTATGATATCCACGGCCATCCCTGTTATTGTGGTGGTTTTCGGAACCATATTGGCCTTCTGTTTTGCCACGGGGTTTGATCAGAGCAAGATGACTATCGGATTATATGGCATATCCATAGCTGCCGTTGGAATGCTCTCAACCCTTGGAATAACATTGGCCACCGATGCCTACGGCCCAATTGCGGACAATGCCGGCGGTAATGCCCAGATGAGTGGCTTAGATGCCGAGGTGCGGAAGCGTACCGATGCATTGGATTCTCTAGGCAATACCACTGCTGCCACCGGAAAAGGCTTTGCCATTGGTTCGGCTGCACTGACGGCCCTGGCTTTGATTGCTTCCTATGTTACTAGCATAAAGGTCGGCCTGATGAAACTTGGTCAGGAATTTGTGATAGTTTCCGGAGAAAGCATACCGGTTTCCAGCGCAACCATGAATGATTTTATGAATTATTATGGAGTACATTTGCTTAATCCAAAAGTACTTATGGGATTATTTGTGGGTGCAATGATGTCCTTTTTGTTTTGTGGATTTGCAATAAATGCGGTGGGGCGCGCGGCCTCAAGCATGGTCGATGAGGTACGTAGGCAATTTAAAGAAATTCCCGGTATAATGGATGGTTCGGCCATTCCGGATTATGCCAGATGTGTTACAATTGCTACCTATGCTGCTCAGCGAGAAATGATTATGCCAGCGCTCTATGCCATAATTACGCCAGTGGTAATGGGTTTTATTTTCGGCGTTCCCGGTGTAATTGGCCTACTTAGTGGCTCACTGGCCAGTGGTTTTGTGTTGGCTATTTTTATGGCAAACTCTGGTGGTGCCTGGGACAATGCAAAAAAATACATCGAAGAAGGTGCCATGGGCGGCAAAGGTTCCGAGGCACACAAGGCTTCGGTTATCGGCGATACCGTCGGAGACCCATTCAAGGATACAGCTGGTCCAAGCCTGAATATATTGATAAAATTGATGGCGATGGTATCCCTGGTTGTGGTCGGCCTCACGGTGGCCTATAGTATTTTTTGATGTATATCTTTCATGATGCCAACTTGCGGATTAGTATGGTTTGGTAACGTAATTTTTATGTCCAGAGAAATTGATTTATAATGAACGGTCCGTCGAGAACTCCACCCTATAGTATGGATTTCGAGCAGGCCTTGCTTGCGTCCTGTATAATAGAAGGTGGCCAGGAAAGTATTGCCACCTGCATCGAGGAAAAAATTTATCCAGGATCCTTCTATATGCCAGTTCATCAGGTTATTTTCAAGGCCCTATTGGATCTGTATTCGGAAAATTCTCCGGCTTCAGAACTAATTTTGGCTGAAAAATTATCCAGTCGTGGAGAGCTTGAAAAGGTCGGTGGCTATGATTATTTGAGCTCCATAACGAATCGGATTGATACCCCGGTCCATATCCTCCACTATATCAATCGGGTGCGAGATTTGGATTTGCTCAGAAAGATCATAAAAATTTCCCGCGAAAGTATCGAGTCTGCCTATGCCGGCGTGGATGATATCAGCCAATTCGTTGAAACTGTGGAAAAGGCGATATTTAATGTAAGTGAAAATCGGCTTTCGGATTCAGCGCAGCCGGTAAAAATTGCAATTGATAACGCTATCGTTCTGGTGCAGAATCTGTTACAGCACCGTGGGGAACTAAGCGGTGTGGGTTCTGGTTTCGGCGATCTGGATCGTTTAACCTTCGGTTTCCATCCGGGCGAGATGATCATCATCGCCGCTAGGCCATCCATCGGCAAAACTAGTTTAGCACTGAACATAGCAGAAAATGCGGTGATAAAACCAGAGACTAAAACCATAGTGCCGACGTTGTTTTTCAGTCTTGAAATGAGTTCAGAACAGCTAGCAATGAGGCTGCTTTGCGGTAGAGCTGGCATGAATATGACCAAGCTACGTGACGGATTCATTACAAAAGAAGCCGCTACAAATCTAAATAGGGTTGCCAATGAGTTTAAAAATGCACCATTATGGATTGATGAATCGACGAATATGTCAATAACAGAAATGCGTGCAAAGGCTCGGCGGATGCATAATAAAAATAAACTAGGTCTAGTTATTATCGATTACCTGCAGCTGATTGCTGGCACCGACGCCAGGGCCCCCAGGGAACAGCAGATATCAGAAATGTCCCGGGGTGTCAAGGCCATGGCAAAGGAATTGGCTGTGCCTGTCATAGTTCTAAGCCAATTAAATCGTGAGTCGGAAAAAGAAAAACGCCAGCCGAGGCTGTCGGATTTGCGTGAATCCGGTGCCATAGAACAGGATGCGGATGTGGTTATGCTGTTGTCTAAGAAGAGGGAAGAAAACATCGACGATGAAATTTCTTCGGATATTGCAATTCGTGAATTGATTGTTGCAAAACAAAGAAATGGCCCTACAGGTTTAGTTCAACTGGCATTTAAGAAAAGTTTAACCAGATTTGAAAGTTATGCAGATGAGAATATCTGATTTTCTAAAAATATTTCATTGGGTATGTTTATTGCTTGGAATTGCGATTGGCGTTCAGGCAGAGGATGTTAAAGAAGAGGAAAGTGGTCCGATTGTCCAGCGTATAGATCTGATCTACGATGGAGATATCCGCTGCAACATTCACGATAGCGTTGTTTTGGCGAATATTCAACTCAAAGAAGGAGAACGATTTAGCCATTACATGGCAGATAGATCCATAAAGTCGCTCTATGAAACCGAATTGTTTGATTTTATATCCCTCAAAATGGATATACTTGAGTATAGCGATGAGGTTGTGGTGACCTTCATATTGGTTCCGAGGCCAAAGATTTCAGCCATCAAATTCGAAGGTAATAAAAAAATGGTGTCAAAAATTCTAAGAAAAAAAATAAAAAGCGCCACGGGCTTAACGTTTTCCGACAATACGGCAAAAGAAGATGTATATGAAATATTTAGTCATTATCAGAGGAGAGGTTACCCAGAGCCGGAGGTGGATTACGAGAAAAGGCTAGATCCTCTGACCGGAAGTGCGGAGTTGGTATTCCTGATCAAAGAGGGAAGGAAGGCCAATATAAATAGGATAGAATTCACCGGTAACGAGGATATTGATATCGATAAACTGCGCGATAAGATGCTCACCCAGAAGTGGATATTTCTCATATCCTGGATTAAAGATACCGGTAAATTTCGTCAGGAAATATTTGATATGGATCTGGTTATGCTGCGGAAGGAACTGAAAAATCATGGCTACTTGGATTCTTTAATCGACGAATCTAGGATCAAATTGTCCTATGATGATAAGAATCGGCTTACCATAACCATTCCATTGGAGCTGGGTGAAAATAAATATATGATTGGTCAGGTAGAGGTTAGTGGCAATAAGGTGTTCACAACCAAAGCCTTAGAGAAAGTTTTAATGGTTAGGGAAGGCGACGTATTTTCTCCGGGAGCCATAGATAATGCCTGTGTAAACATTCAGGATTTTTATGGCCAAAATGGCTATCTTGGTACCCAGGTGAATGTGATAAGAAGTCCTAGTTTCGTAGATAATTCGATAAACATTAGGTTTGATATAAAGGAAGGTGAGTTGTCCTACGTGGGCGCGGTGAAACTTTCTGGCAATACGAAGACAAAAAATAAGGTGATTTTACGCGAATTGACCCTTGCGCCTGGTCAAAAATTCAGCGGGCTAAAGATGAAAAGTAGCCAGGCGAAGTTAAATAATACTGGTTTTTTTAGCGAAGTCGATGTGGACTATGAGGATACGGATGAGCCAAATAAGAAAAATTTGGTTGTGGATGTGAAGGAGGCCAATACCGGAAAGGTTTCTGTGGGCGGTGCCATAAGTACGATGAATAATGTCATGGTATTTGCGGAAGTTGTCCAGACAAATTTTGATTTGTTAAATCGGCAGTCGAAATTCCAAGGTGGAGGCCAGAAGACCAGAGCTCGGGTTGAGCTTGGGACCAGAGCCAGCCAACTTTTATTATCCTTCGAAGAGCCATTTGTCTGCGACAAACCATTGGCGGCCGGCATTGATCTTTTTCTATCAAAAAATGAGTACAAGCGCTCAGATAATAATTACAGCGGCCCAAGCTATGACGAGCAACACATTGGGATGGAACCATATCTGAGAAAGCGACTTTTTGAACTTTGGGATGGAAGGCTTGCCTATCATATTGAGCGGATGAAATTGTATCATGTCGGCCGTCGGGCTCCCCAGGATTTGAAAGATGAAAATGGTTGGCGTAGCATATCTAAGGTTAAGTTTAGCCTGGAACGGGACACGAGAAATAGTTTCGTGATGCCGTCAAGTGGTTCGCTGATAACGATAAATAATGAGCTAGCCGGGGGTCCATTTTTGGGTCAGACTAATTTCGCCAAACTGGAACTAGGCGCTGCCCGTTGGTTTTCCTTAGCCAAAAACGGAGATCACGTGCTTGAGCTGATAGGAAAACTTGGTTCCATAACTCCGTATAATCATAAAAATATACCATATACTGAGCGATATTTCCTTGGTGGCCAAAGTTATATGCGCGGATTTGAGTATAAAGGCATCGGTCCGAAGGACGCCGAAGGCTATGTGGTTGGTGGCAATTCTTTTGGCTATCTTTGCTCGGAGTATACAACAAAACTATTTGGGCCGGTGTACTTTGCGGCCTTTGGTGAGGTCGGTTTTGTGAATAGCCATACCATGCGGTTCAATCCAAAAAATTACTGTGCTGATGTGGGTATTGGGCTTAGAATAATGATCCAGGGTGCGCCACTTAGGCTGGATTGGGGTTTCCCAGTGCATACGCCAAAGGGGTTCGGGAAAAAGGACAAGATGCAGTTCAACTTCTCCTTCGGCATAGTATTCTAATTGGGTAGGGCAGAAGTACTTACAGTTTGCCGATAAAAAATCTTGGTCGATGGCAAAGGTCATTTCGAAGCTCTTTAAACGGCAGCCATCGGGCCTGATTTATAAGAGCTTTTCCATGATTGATTCCTATTTCTAAAGCGATTAAACCATTGTTATTCAGGAACTTCTCTGCCTGGATTAGGATTTTCATAGCATCATCCAGTCCCTGATTTCCGGATAGCAGGGCCGTCATTGGTTCGTGATCCTTTACTTCTGGCTGGGAGAGACTTAGCTCTTCTTCGGACAGATAGGGCGGATTGGAAACTATGATATCGAAAAGACCCTCTAGGTTTGAGAACCAGTCCGATTGCAGAAAAGTAACATTCTCTATGCAGTTGATTTTTGAGTTTTCGATGGCCAGCGCCAGGGCATCCAGGCTTCGATCAACGGCAATGACCTCTGCATTAGAAAAATTTTTGGCCAAAGCCAACGCAATGGCACCGGTACCAGTGCCAAGATCAAGTATTTTATTAACTGTTTTATTGCCAACTTCTTGAACAACGAGTTCTACCAATTCTTCGGTTTCTGGCCGTGGAATCAATGCCCGCCGATCGGTTTTTATTTTTATATCAAAAAATTGAGTTTCTCCTGTTATATACTGCAACGGTTCCCGGTGGCCACGCCGGATAATGGCGCTCCTTATCGACTCTGCCATTGCCGTATCCAGCAGATGATCAAACCGCAGATATAGATCTAACCTTTTGCAGCCCAAAATGTTAGCAAAGATTAATTCTGCATCTAATCTAGGGGAAGCGAGACCTTTCTTGGCAAGAAAAACCTCAGACTTCCTTAATAGATTTAGAAGACTTTGCATGTAACCTTTTGCCATGGAATGGTCTATGGCCGTAGTTGCTGACATCGCCGATATAGGTTACCCTGTCTTTGTGGATGCACACAAGAAATTTTTTGTGGCCATATTTCACTACACTGAACACAGATTTCAATCCAACTGCTTTTCTATCAACGATATCTATGCGGTCTTCTCCATCGTAATGGCCCCGGGAACAGGAGCAATACCGCTCGGATCTGCATAGCCGCACCAACATGATCCCACCAATCCCAAGAGCAAGCAGAAAAATGATAACCTTTATAGCAGCGGTAACTATTTCAAGGTCAATGCTTTGTAAATAGTTTCCCAGTGATGTAAACCAACCATCCATTAGGCAGTAGTGTTATTTTTCCTAAATTCGCGATTTTCCTTAACCTTTACAGCGTTTTTTCCGATCCTACCGCGGAGATAGTATAACTTTGCCCGCATTGGCACACTTTCCCGTTCGACTTCTATTTTGACCAGGTTCCGTGAGTGGACCGGAAATATCCTCTCGACACCTTCGCCGAAGGAAATTTTTCGAACGGTAAAGGTTTCGCTTATGCCACGACCTTTACGGCAGAGAACAATGCCGGCAAAAATCTGCACACGTTCTTTATCTCCTTCGCGCACTTTAACATGCACTCGTACACCGTCGCCAACTTTAAAGTGATCACGGCCTTCAATCAGCTGACAATCAGTCAGTTCTTTTATAATAGGGTTCATTTTTATAAATCCACGTCCTTTTCTAAGTGTTTTTCATTTAAATTCAACCATTTTTGAAAAATATCTGGTCTGCGCTCTTTCGTCCTATCAATCATCTGGTTAAGTCGCCACCGGCCTATTTCGGCGTGATTTCCGGATAGCAATATCCCGGGCACGCAATTTCCTTCAAATTCAACCGGTCTAGTATACTGAGGAAAGGACAGTAATCCGTTTGAGAAGCTGTCCTGGCTCAATGAGTTAGGATTTCCAAGGACCCCTGGGACATATCTACATACCGCATCTGCCAGTACCGCCGATGCCAAGGTGCCATTGGTTATTATGTAATCGCCGATGGAAATTTCCAAATCCACCCGGGATTCTCTTATTCTCTCATCGATGCCTTCGTAGTGTCCAGATAGCAAAATGAGATGTTTTTTTTGGGCTAATTTCTGGGCCAATTCAGATGTTAACAGCTTCCCGTCTGGACACATATAGATTGCCGTCGAGTTTTTTTCTCTAAGGGTATCCAGGGCCG
>JAIRXD010000083.1 GCA_031268545.1 Puniceicoccales bacterium
GCAATTAAAAATGTACTTAGCGCAAATTTGGTGATGAGCAACAATTTTTTCAGCTATTATTTAACAAAATTTACTATAGATCATATTAGTTTGCCAATGATAGATATTATAAGTTTGGACGCTAGTCCAAAAGCGGTTAGCAGCCGTCAAAAAATGGTGCCAGTTATTGTTTCAAGTTAGCAAACAATTAGACAAATAATCTGTATGGTTTTTAAAATAATCATTTTAGTTGCCTCGGTTTATTGAAATACCTGTTTGTGGGGTAATCATTTTCCTATTATTAATTAATAAAGTGCTCATATATCCTCAGCGTATTCTTTTATTTTTCTATCACTAGAGAATTTACCTACACGAGCTTTAGCCAACGTCTTGGCGTTTTCCCATTGGTTTTGTTGTTGAATTTATTCGGATATATTTGGTAAAAATCCCTGAATAGTTGTGTCTTGAGTAGATCGCTATGCATGGCTGCTACGCCATTTACCGAATGGCAGGCCACTACGGACAGGTAGGCCATACGAACGACCGGGTTGTCATCGGAGGATATTATGGATAGATCGCGTTTTTTCTGATCATCATTAGGCCAGGTTTTTTGAACATCGGTTTCAAGGAATCTTTTATTTATTTCGCAGACTATTTGATTATGTCTTGGTAAAACATGTTTAAATAATCCGACATTCCAGGTTTCTAGTGCCTCTGGCAGCAATGTATGATTGGTATATCCAAAAACCGATTGGCACATTTGCCAAGCCCTATCCCAATCAATGGCTTCTCGATCGACCAATAGGCGCATCAGTTCTAGTACAGCTACTGCAGGGTGGGTATCATTTAGCTGTATTGCCGTGGTTTTGGCAAAGTTCTGCCAATCGTTGTGAGCATTTTTATACCTAAGGAGAATGTCCTTGATGAAACAGGATACGAAAAAGTATTGCTGTACAAGTCGAAGCTCCTTACCTTGTTCAGTAGAGTCGTTGGGATATAAGATCTTAGATATCGTTTCTCCCACAGCTTTGTCATGGACTGCATCGATATAATCCCCTCGATTGAATTCGTCTAAATTGAAGTCCTCGGTGGCCTTTGATTCCCATAATCTTAGAAAATTTACAGTTTCAGCTCCATAGCCAACCACCGGAATATCCCAGGGGATTCCCAGGATATCTCGGCTGTCGACCCACCTGGGCATCCAATCACCTTTTTCGTTAAAATGGTTTTCCATCCGGCCGTATAGCTTGACCCTTTGGGCGTTTTCTGGCCGGGCTATTTGCCAGGGATTGACTCCGGATGCCATTCAACTGTCCGGCCGTTCCACCTGCTGGCCATCTATTATTTCCTGTTTAAATAGGCCAAATTCGTAGTGAATACCGTAGCCGATCGCTGGGTAATTCAGTGTTGCCAGAGAATCTAGGAAGCAGGCTGCCAGTCGTCCTAGACCTCCATTGCCCAGCCCAGGGTCTGGCCCTTCTTTAGAAATTTCCTCTATATCCTGGCCCAGCTCTTTGAGGGCAATTGATAATTTTTCAAAGGTTCCAGTGTTATGCAAGTTATTGATAAATAACTGGCCAGTCAAGTATTCCAGAGATAAATAATATAGCCTTTTCGTGTTAACCCTATGATGTACAACCTGGGTTTTTATAAACCTATCGAGAATTTTATCCCTCAGGGCATAGCAGGAAGCAAGCCACCAGTCATGCTTTGTTGCCGATGACGGTTCCCGTGCCAATGTGCAATTTAGGTGCCACTTTATCGAATTTTTGAGCTCACTAACGCTGGTATCTATGAAGAAAATTTCTTTAATATCTTTAGTTCCAATTATTTCCGCTTTGCCAGATTTTTTTACTTCTTTACTCATTTCCCAACCCAATAAATACCAAATCAAGTATATTGATTTTTACAAATTTGCCAACGTAAAATAATTGTAATGAAATTGCTTTTGATTAGTTTTTGAGTAGCAATAACATAGCTATCATTTACCCAGAATTTTTTTTATCTCATTTGCCATGGCATCGGGTGTTATCGAGTATTTGTCGGCGAGAGATTCCCTTGATGTGGCGTGGGGCAGGAATTCATTTGGCCAGCCAAAGATTTTTATTGGTATGAATATTCCATTTGTGTAGAGCAGTTCCGCCACCGATGAACCGAAGCCGTTTTTTATGCTATGGTCTTCCAGTGTAACGATGAGAGAATGCTTCCTGGCCATCTCGAGTATTAATCCTTCATCGATGGGGTTTGCAAATCTTGCGTTGATGATGGTGCAAAAAATGTTCGAGTTGGAGAGATTTTTATGTAGTGCCAATGCGGTATTATACATACTTCCGAGGGATACTAAGCAGACATCTCTTCCATGATTAACCACTTCGGCGGTACCGAGATCTATGGTATCCGGGGTCCAGTTTAGGACACAGGTATCCAGTTCAGCCTTGGGGTAGCGGATGAAGCAAGGTTTGCTCCATTGGATGGCAGAGAACAGCATTTGGATGAATTCGTTGCCGTCTTTGGGTTGCAGGATAATTACGTTAGGTATGAATTTTAGATAGGCAATGTCGAATAGGCCGTGGTGAGTTGGACCATCGGAGGAATTAATGCCGGCTCTATCTATACAGCATATGAGTGGAAGATTTTGCAGCGCAATATCATGGATTACGTTATCCAGGGATCTTTGTAGAAATGTCGAATATATGGCGCATAGAGGCAATAGGCCATTCCTTGATAGGCCAGCAGCAAAGGTGATCGCATGCTCTTCGGCTATTCCCACATCGAAAAATCTATCTGGAAATCTGTCTTTGAATTTATCCAGTGCTGTTCCAGTGGACATGGCGGCTGTGATTGCAACTATATTTTTGTGGGTCTCAGCTAACTTTATGGCTGCTAACCCAAAGATTTCCTGATAGGAGGTTTTGCTAGTGAGTTTATCCGAACCGGCCGGTGCCAGGCCATGAAAATCACTGGGATTATCGATGGCCTGCTGCAACCCACGGCCTTTTTGGGTTTTCACATGAAGTAGAATTGGAGCCTTCGATTTTTTGCAAAATTCCAGATTTTCTGTGATGTCCGGAATGCTATGGCCATCTATAGGACCAAGGTATTTTAGGCCATAGTGTTCGAATAGAGTTGATGGAATGATCAGTCCTTTGATTACCATTTTTATCTTGGCAAACCAATCCACTGCCGAGTATCCGCCCGGGAAAGCTCGAAAGAAAAATTTTATCAAGGTTTTGAGTTTTAAATACCAGGCGCTGCGTACCATACCATTTAGGTAATTGGCAATGGCGCCGACGTTTTCCGTTATGGCATAGCCGTTATCATTGAGCACAACAATGAGACGACCAGCTGCCAAAGAAACATTATTGAGGGCCTCGAGAGTCACTCCATTGGTAAGAGATGCATCCCCTAGGACTGCTATCACATGCCCATCTTCCTGGTGAATTTTTTTTGCCACCGCCAAGCCAATGGCCGAAGAAAGGGCTGTTCCCGAATGGCCACAGGTGAATATATCGTGGTCACTTTCGCTTCGGGAACAGAATCCAGCATAGCCGTTACTTTGCCTTATTTTTAGAAATTTATCGTCATTTCTTCCGGTTAAAAGCTTATGGGCATAGCATTGATGGGATACATCAAATACTATTTGATCCTTCGGTGATTCGAATACTTTATGAATGGCTATGGTCAATTCGACAATCCCAAGGTTTGATGCCAAATGGATTCGTTTTTTTATAGTTTTCAGTATTTTTTTCCTTATTTCAAAGTCAACCAATTACAATTGCTTAGCATTTAACGACTTCAATCCTAATGGTGAATTTATACTGTCCGGTAACCTGTCCATGATGTGGCATCGATAATCTTGAGGTTATGGATAATTTTTCAAATCATATAATTTTAGGTAGCTTCTGCTATCGTTATAAGCCGAGGAAAGTATCGGATTTTAGCGAGGCTCCACAGATCAATCCACATCTATATCGTCTTCCATTAATATTTATTTGGAATTTTCGGGTTTCGTTGATCCACCATATAAAATCTTGATGGTCCTGCCGTACTCACCAAATTTTTACACCGTAAGCTTTCGGATCAGGCCTTGGACTTCCTGGGCCATTTTTGGCGTAGCAATTTTGCTATTGCCAATGGCCCAGACAG
>JAIRXD010000020.1 GCA_031268545.1 Puniceicoccales bacterium
CTGTCTGATCGCCATAATTATGGCAATTGAAATTCAGTGTCGAAATAACAAATGCGCTCCTAACAATGGACCGGCGACCTGTGTAAAACATTTTGTTAAAAATGAGCTATCCTGTATCAATGGTTGTAACGATCTAGATATATATATGCTAAACAACCACAACACAACCTGTTACGTTAGTAATTCACTGGGAATGGAGTCTTCATGTTGGACAAAATTCAATAACTCATTTTAATACATCTGCTGGTTTACTACGAAGGTTGTCATGTGGTATGTGTTTTATGTAGTTGCACTAACTATTATTGGCCTACTTGATTGTAATGGTAATACCTCTGGTGTCTGTGTTTGCAAAAATTGCGGAACCGCTATGGAGTCCGCTGTATCGACTCCATTTTCCTTTATCAGTGATGTCTTTTCCAAAAGAAAAAATGCCGTGGTGAGAATTATCGGCATTCGCATTGATAGCAATGATCAGCAAAATGCAAAATCAGATGTAAAGCAAAATGCAAAATCAGATGTAAAGCAAGATGCAAAATCAGATACAAAACCAGATTCTCCAAGCCAGGAAAAGGCCGTTGAGCATAATGGCAAAATCTTATTCGGCTCAGGTTTTTTTATAGATGATCTGGCCCGTACGGTTACCAGTGCGACCATCGTAGATGCCGCAACCAATATATGGGTGGAATTTGATGGCCTGTCCTATGCAGCAGAACTTGTTGGGTTAGATCATGTTACGAACATAGCCATAGTGAGACTTCTTAAAAAACCTGAAAATTTTGAATTTATAGATATCACCGCCGGCAAACCCCGAGACAGCCTGCAATGTGGAGAATTTTTAGTTTCGGTGGAATGTAAACTTGGACTGGATCCAGCTCCAAATTTTGGCATAATTGTCGGAGAAAATTCCAGCTACGAAAACAGTTCATTTCCGGTTAAATTGACCAGAACAAATCTACCGATAGACGGTGGAGAAACCGGATCACCGGTATTTTCCATTGATGGTACACTGGCCGGAGTCATGATGGCTTCCCTGCCGGACATGCGCTCAAGCTTCGTCATGCCGGCCTGGACACTGGATCGGGTTTGTAGCGATATAATTAAAACCGGCAGCGTATCTCATTGCACCGCAGGATTTTTTGTCCATCAACAATATACGCCGGAGAATGGCATTCAGATTCTTGTATCCCGTATTCAACAGGATTCGCCGGCAGAAAAAGCTGGCATATTGGTAGATGACATGATATCTTCGATCAATGGCAATAAAATTATCAATGTGGGAGACATCGCCAATTCATTGTTTCTATTGAGGCCAGGCGATGTGATCAAAATAGATATAATTAGAAAAGGCAATCCACTGCAGTTACCAGTTAAACTGGATGACCAAAGCCATTTTAATTAAATAAAAAAATTCTTGAAATTTTCCATTATTAACAAAAGTATGCAGCATGTGGAGAATTATATTGGCTATAGGCATAGTGTCTTTGTTTGGTTCCAGTGATTCACTGGCCGCAAGCTCCAATGGTACCGGTGGTTTCAGTGTCATCAAAAATGAACAGACCAGTTCTGGCAAGGGTGCTCAATACGCCGGGATTTTGAAAAAGAGCGAAGGATTTTTTTTTGGATTTTTTGGACTACTTAGACCAAAGGCTCCCTATGAGCTTATTGGTACCAATGGCAAAAGAATTTTATATGTTGAAACATCCGACATTCTACTTAACGGTGATCTATTGAGATTTATCAACAAGAGGGTTGTTGTCTGTGGAGAAGTGCAAAATAAAGGCAACGATACCATTCTGAAAGCGAATTATATATATTTTGATTAGTAGAGTTTTAGATTGTTTTTCCCAGCCACTGTATTAAAGTCACGGCCTGATGTTTTTTTCCTTCGAAAATGTCTCCATCGAAGCCATGGCCTATGTGTTACCACCGGAAAGTCTATCTTCGGATTCAATAGAAACCAGGCTGCATAGCACCTACGAACGACTTGGGTTATCGAATGGTCGGCTCAAATTGATGACTGGAATAAAGGAACGGCGCTTCTGGAATTGCTACAAAAAACCCTCCGAGGCCAGCGCAGAAGCAGCGGATAAATTATTCGCTTCGGGTACATCCTGTTTTAAAAAAAATGATCTGGATCTATTAATACACTCCTCGGTGTGCCGAGATCGGCTTGAACCATCCACCGCAGCCTATGTGCATAATATCCTTGGCCTGGGAAACCACACCCAATTTTTTGATCTATCCAACGCCTGCCTTGGATTTATAAATTCCATCCTCATCGCCGGAGGCATGATAGAATCCGGTAAGATAAAATGCGCACTGATAGTTTCCGGTGAAGATGGCAAGCCAGTATTAGACAATACCATAGACATACTTAATTCGTCGCGTTTCGATCGAAATGAAATCAAGCCATATTTTGCCAATCTGACCCTGGGCTCCGGTGCCGTGGCGGCATTGTTGTGCCATAGTTCATTTTCCCCCAAAAGTCCCAAGATAAAGTATGCAAACCTATTGACTGATTCCAGTGTTTGTAAATTATGCGAAGGTGGTGTATCCGATAACTCGCTAACCATGCAGACCGAATCCGAAAAATTGCTAAATGCCGGCGTGGCATTGGCTTCATTGAATTGGCAAAAATTCTGTAAATCATCTGGCTGGAACGAAAAAATAATTGACAAATTCCTATGTCATCAAGTAAGTAGAAGACATATGCTTAGGCTTTATGAAACATTAAATTTAGACCCAACTAAGGATTTTTCAACCTATCAATATCTTGGCAACACAGGTTCTGTAGCTCTACCAATTACCTTTGCCATTGGGTTGGCCATCGGTGGTGTAAAAAGTAGCTCAAAATGCGCACTGCTAGGGATAGGCAGTGGATTGAGCTCAATTATACTCGGAATTCAGTTATGAAAATCTACTTCATCGGCATTGGAGGGACGGCCATGGGCAATGTGGCTGTACTATTAAAAAGCCTTGGCAATGATATATGTGGCTCAGACTCAACGTTATACCAACCGATGGCCGGCCTACTAGATGAGCATAAAATCGATGTATATGATTCTTTTTCCGCCGCCAGACTAGAAAGTTTAAATCCGACGGCAGTAATTGTGGGCAATGCCATACCCAGAGGCAATGAAGAGGTCGAATGGCTATTGGCAACCAAGAAGGTACCCTACTACTCATTGCCAGAATTTATCCATCGGGAGATCATAAAAACACGTCGAAGCATCGTTCTGACTGGCACCCATGGCAAGACAACCACAACGGCTTTGACCGCATTCATACTGAAAAATAATGGCCTAAATCCAGGTTATATGATTGGTGGAGTGCCCATCGACTTCTTATCCGGAAGCTCACTGGGCGATGAAAACGATCCATTCATAATAGAAGGCGATGAATACGATTCGGCATTTTTTGACAAAAGAAGCAAATTCATCCATTACTCACCGGATATACTCGTAATCGGCAATCTGGACTTCGACCATGGTGATATTTTTCGAGATATAGAGGATATTAAAAAAGCCTTTAGCCATCTACTGAAAATCGTCCCAGCCAATGGCTATGTGGTCGCCAATGGAGATGATCCTAATATTCGGTCGATTCTTCCCCTACCCTGGATCAGATCCATATTTGTGGGCAAAAATGACGATAATGATTATATATTTAGTAATTTTTTCACCGCAAAAAACTCCACCGAATTCGATGTAATTGAAAAAAATTCTGGAAAAAAAATACATATAACCTCAAGTCTGTTCGGTGAACATAATGCACGCAACGCCATAATGGCAACCATTGCATCGGGGCTGGCTCTTTCGGGCAATCCCTTTGGCATTGACCCCACCTGTCTAGGTGATTTCAAGGGTATAAAAAAACGCCAAGAGGTACTATTTTTCAATGAGAATATAACGATAATCGATGATTTTGCTCATCATCCCACCGCTATAAAAGTAACTTTGGAATGTCTCCGGCAGAAATATCCTGGCCGTAGACTTGTGGCATGCTTTGAGCCAAGAAGTAACACCGCTTGCTCCAATGCATTCCAAAATGAATTTGTCGATGCATTCAACGGAACCGATAGCCTATTCATCGCCAACGCATTCAAAACCAGAGAAACCAAACTGGATACACAAAAATTAGCAAAAGATCTGGAAAAAGCCGGAATGAATGTCAATGCACTGAGCACCGAAGAAATTCTCCATTCCCTGGAAGAAATGAAATTCCAAGA
>JAIRXD010000036.1 GCA_031268545.1 Puniceicoccales bacterium
ATAGGATACTTCTGGCCAGGTTAACCGCGTCTTCATCCGAGTTATTATCCAGTACTTCATTCAGTACCTTTTCCGATTCCTGCCGGGAACCTATTTGCTTTAAAAGTAGGCCAAAAAAAGCCTTTGCCAATTGGCTATCTGGATTTATTTTAGCCACACTTTCGGTAAGAATCTTCGATGCCTCGGAGACTTGACCGAAGCTCATCTTCACCACCGCAAGGCCGATAAGTGGCAATTCACTTGACGGTCTTGCGGAAATCAATGCATCGAAAATACATTCTGCGTTGGATTTGAGCCCACAACCGGTAGCAACGTAACCAATGTCCATCAAAATGCGGATGATATCCGTTGGGATATCGGAATATTCCAACGGAGCATCCGGGATATCGGAAGAAAATACTTGGTTTTGACTCAATCCAGGCCTCCTATCACTAACGTATGTTCTGGGTGATCTTTGATAATGTATCACCGATGGAACGCACGATACCAGTAGAAGTTGCTGAAATTGTACCCCAGGTCTGGACCATTGATTGCAATTCCAACAATGTCCCCTGGTCAATCTCAGATGCACTTTGGCCATTTATCGATGCAAGAGAATCCTTCAGGGATTTCTCGTAATCCTGCATATAGGTAGCAAGTATCTTATAGATATTAAGAATACTTACCTTACTTGACTCGCCCGTTTGGGAGCCTATCAATTTGCCCTCTGAACGCTCGAACCATTGACCCCCTGTCCCTATTCCGTCTGACATAATTTCCTCCTTGTTTATTGTTAATGTTAAAAAAATTGTTTCTAATTTATTTAAATTTTTTGATTACTTCCTGAGCCTTTTCCAAGGCTACTTTTATCCTATTGTATACTTCAAACCGGTCTAGAGAAAGGCCTGAGTTCAACTTGTAAACCAGCTCGGATTTATATCCGGCCAGCTTATCCAGTAGAGATCTCCTATAGTCGCCGCTGACATCATTTAGTAATAGACGCTCCATCTCCACCATTGTTATCCTTTGCCTATCCATTTTTCCAATTACATATGTTCTACGTCCACTGTAACCGTTCCGTCCGGTCCTTTTATAACTATAAAATCTTTTTCTATATTATCAATAATATAACCACTTGGAAGTACAGAACCTTCAAAATATTTCCGGCCATCACGCATATTTATCCACTCTAAGCCGTTCTCATTGTACACTATGCTATCGATCTTGCCGCCAAAATATTTTTCCGTACCAATGCTGGTATCCGCGGACATTTTTATCAAAAAAACTATATCGGTCCCGACATTGATGTTCTTTTCTATGTCTTCCTTAGCTATCAGCCAATTATTTTTATCCCGCTCAGTTAGTGTGCCACCAACGGTAACGCCGGTATCGCTACAACTAAATCTAATCTTATCATCCAAAGAATATTTTTTCAATATTTCGCCACCGGTTTTTAAGACCTTTGTCTGGGTAAGGACATTGTCTTCAAAATCCACAAGACCTTTTACCTCTTCCAGAATCCGATGTTTCATCCTGTCCCAGCGTACGGGGTTGAAGACATAGCCAGAGACCACAAATTTGCCCTGGGTGATTTCGTCAAACTTCACATCTATTTTTGCCTCCCTGAGGATCTCATCCACGGTGGCGCTTATCTTTTCACCGCTATATACCTTCACCTTTGCATTGGGATAGATGGAATTGATCTCGGCTTTGATCCTGGCCGACTGAGCCATTAGGCTAACATAACCAGTTACATAAATACTTCCATCTTCTAATTTTTTTACATCCGATGTGCCAGGGATTTTTAAATCTGCGATCTTACTTTTTATTTCAAGTATTGGATCGACCGCTGTTTTTACCCTTTTATTCTTTGAAAAAAATACGATGGTTATCGATAGGGTAAGAGCTATGAGAAATTGGTAAAAAAACATTAAAAAATAAAATGATGTTTTTCTTTTTGGCCTAATTTCAGTCGAAGAATTGCCGTTTACACTTTTTTTACTTACCCCCTCCGGATCATCCTTTTTATCCTCAATGGGGTCGAGAATAGGTGCACTGGCCAGGGAAATTTTACCCCAGCCATCATCGTTTTCCGGGCCAATCATCAGCTGGGTCGTACCGAGAGTTATAAACTTAAAGATATCTCCAACTGTTTTTCCCTCAACCAGATGGCCATCGATAAACACATTACCATTCATAGGTTCCAGTTCGAATTTCGAATTCGCTGTTTTCAGAATTTTTACATGCTTATCGACCACTAAAGCATCGCTTAGAACCAGATCACAGGAATCCTCAGAACCAACGATTATAGCCTCATCGGGCAACGCAAACTCTGCGCCTTGATGCGGCCCAGACAAAATTTTCAGCAATAACGCCATAGCAGAACTGGACTATGATATTTTTTTTACAAATTTGTTCAAGCCCAAGGGGACAGGAAAATTACTTTTTTTACAAATAGCTGTTTTTATTGCCAAAAATCGCAACTTTCATAACATATACGAAAGGGACTGTGGAAACTAATTCGATATCTTCAACCACATTTGTGAATAGTTTGAGCCAGGCCGTAGGGGTCACCGGATCCTACCAGGGACAGGAGGTTAAGCTACACGAAAAGACATTGTCTGCCATTGAGTTAGCCGACAAAATGGATGACTTTGCAGCAACCAAAATAAAGCCAAGAGAGCCCATAAAGAATAGAAAAATCGAGACCAAAAATAAGATCAAAGAGAAAGAGAAGATACTTTCCAGGGTCGCCAATCGCCTCGGCGGATTCCAAGATACCGACAAATACAAAAATTTCGAATCCTCCATGCGGCGACTGATGAATCGATCGCTATTGGAGGGCGACCAAAAATCCGAAGGGTCAATCAAGGATATCCTATTAAAACAGGCAGCCGAGGACTTTGGCGAAGTCACCGAACAGGATAATGCCATTCAGTATACCATTGAGGCCGAAGAGCTTGAACAATTTTCAGCGGAAACCGAGCTCAAGCAGGTAGAAAAAATGCAGAAGCGTCTAGATGGCCGAACCGACTCCTTCGCCAGCCATAAAAGACAGGAACTAGGCGAGCAGGCAAAGGCGATTAAAGCCAGTATAAATGCATCAAAACTCTTTCAGGATGAACTGGGTTCGGCTCAATTAAAGCTGCACAAGCACCACGGCAAAGAGATCAAGGATGGCTACAACCTGATTCCCAAGGCAGCCGAACTACTAAAAGAACAGCAATTGGCTGGACAGAATAAGGATATGAATCCAACGGCCCTGGCAGCGGATTATCGAGACGAGGTGCTGCAGATGAACAGTCCCCTGGATTTATTCGAAAATTTTTACCAAAAACATGAGGGGAAAAAGGAAAAATTTAAGAGGTACATCGAATCGATGATCGAACTCCTCGGCCGGGACATGGAATCCATAAATCCTTCTCGCTCAACGGAAGAGCTGAAAGCAGTCCGGGATGGTCTATTCCGGGTGGAGATCTCAGGCCAGGCCCACGATGACATCGGAATCCTAGGGGAAGACATCAAGAAAGTATTCCCCCAATTCACTGACAAAAAATTTACAAATGATGAACAACTCGTTGCCACAAGAGAACTTGTGAAAATGACTCAGAGTACTTTCATCGGCGACGCCCAACTTTTAAAGTTGATTGAAATATTCGGTCCGACACCGGAAAGCAACCTAGAAGGCACAATATATTCGATGAACAGCGTCATGGATCTAGTGAGAAAATTTCCAATGAAATTTTTTAGCGATCCACAATCGAGGAATCAGCTACTCGATACGGCACAACATAAGCTGGACGAGTTGATTCTGCTAGAGGAAGAGGCAGATGATGGAAATCTATTCGAAGAGGAGACTCACTAGGCATCGAAAATGCAGGCAAATATTGATACAGTTATTCAGGAACTAGGTGGGCTGGTGGGGTTTAGCAATCTCAAAAAGAACGAGCATGGGGTTGTGCATTTGGAGATCCAGACCATCGGCCATCTGTTCATTGATGTGAGGGACGACAGCACATTCATGTACCTATTGCGCAGCCATCGATTTCCAAGTTCACGGTTGTATATGAAGGCCTTAGAGCTATGTAATCCCCAGGCCGGCTATCAATTTCCGGTAAATCCGGTGCTCCAGGATGACGACATGCTTGGGTTTGCGATCAAGCACAGCTGCAATAATTTTACTATTGGAAAATTGGAAGATTCGATTAAACTACTTACTGACCTACAGGATAGACTCGGAGGTTTTGATGTGGCATAAAAAATGAGGCAAAAAAATGGAAAATGATTCAAATAATAAGCCGATAAAGAAGACGAAAAGCGACTTAGAAGAGAATTTTGAGATGGACTTTGGCCTGACTGGCATAACCAAGGGGTCGGATTTCAACAAACGTATGCGCCTGCCGTCCACCAGCAGCTTCGATCCCAGCGATGGGAAAATAGAAGCTAAACTTTCTAAGGTGCTCAGAGTAAAGACTTTAGATGGCTCACTCATTCAGTTACTAAGGCCTGAGGTCACGAATCGAAGCATTCTTACCCCAACGCAATTCCGCAATAAAATAGGCGAACTGAGGGCAGTTTTTAGCCAAAAAAGGGAAGCCGATGGGAAAAATATCACCGAGCAAGAACTGTATAATGATATAGAACAGCTTCTGGGAGAAGAGGAAGAGAAATGCGAACTATTGGATCAGTATCGCCATATGCTGCTGATGGGATAGTCGGCTCGCGCGCGCGTCTATTTATAAAGGCCGTTTAATGGAACCCATGGGAACCCTGGTGTAAAAACCCCAACCAATGGTCTATGGCAAAAAAAATGTTTATCAGGCAGCGATTTTCATTTAACTCTGGATCGTTGTGATTAAAGTTATCGATCGTTATGTTTTTTATCAATGGCTCAAATTTTTCCTGGTATTTTTCATCATAACAATGGCCGTCCTGATTTTTGAGGATGCCTACAAAAATCTCGGCGACCTAATCAGATATGGCATTGAATTTCAAGATCTTATCAACTATTATGCCACACTGATGGTCACACTGCTACCACTGGGAATACCAGCAGCACTATTTTTATCCATCATCTTCCTAACCAGCATGTTACAGAAAAATAACGAGCTGATAGCGCTTAGTTGTGCCAAGATCGGCCTAGGAAGAATATCCCGAGTATTATGGCTAGTTGGCGCACTGTTATCGGTGGCCATGTTTAGAGTAAATACAGTATCGTCGCCGGCGGCCTTCGAATCACTCCGCAATTTTAAGGGAAAACTGCGCTTCATCAACGAAGCCAAAGACCTGGGCCTTGACGACATAGGGGTGGTCAGGAATCTCACGCTGTTCAGCGAAAATAAGGATAAGCTGTTGTATATTAACAGATTTAGTAAATATTCGCGCAATGCTTTCGGCCTATCCGTGCACCACTACGCCAACGACATAGAGGTCCGCAGAATCACCGCCGAGCGAGGAAATTTCGACGAGGCGAATGGTTGCTGGAGATTATTCAATTGCCGAGAAGTTATTTTCGACACGAAGACCGGCAATCCGATATCGGCTAAGCCACATAAACATCTCATAGTAAACGAATTAAAAGACAATCCACGAACCATGTTGCTGCTGAAAAAAGACCTAAAAACCCTATCATTTTTTGAGCTGAAAGATTCCATTTCCCATTGTCGAAATAACCAGAGAGATAGACTTCGTGCCTATCTCGTAAGATATTACAGCACAATCTCTTCTGCGTTTTGCTGCCTGGCTATAATCGCCATGGGCGTGCCCTTTGTCACCTGCGGTACCAGGGTAAATCCATCGATTACGACGATAAAAGGCGTCGGGTTATTTTTTGCCTTCTATATAATAAATAGCCTCGGCATTGTTTTAGGCAGCAACGGAACACTTAACCCATTGATAGCGGCATGGTTCGGAAACATCATCATCGCCTTGCTCGCAATTATATTTTTCAAAAAATCCCCGATATAAATTTGCAATTTTAGGCTTGTTTTTTCATCAAAAAATCTGAAGTTCATTTGGTTTCATCGATGAAGGAAAATAGTGCAGAGTATAAATTCTTGGAAATAGAAAATTTTTGGCAAAACCATTGGGATGCCAATGGAATTTTTACGGCCAAAATTGACATTTCATCGAAAAAATTCTACGTACTGGATATGTTCCCCTATCCATCCGGCACAGGACTACATATAGGCCACCCCGAGGGCTACACGGCTTCGGATATAGTGGCGAGGTTCAAGAAAGCCAACGGATTCAATGTGTTACATCCAATGGGATGGGATGCTTTCGGCCTACCGGCTGAGCAACATGCCATCGCCACCGGTCAACATCCCGCCCTAAATACCAAAACAAATGTGGACAATTTTCGGCGACAAATAAAAGCACTAGGTTTCGCAATTGATTGGAGCAGAGAGATAAACACAACGGATGACGACTATATCAAGTGGACCCAGTGGATATTTCTGCAACTATTCAAACATGGCCTGGCCTATGTGGCCGAAAAGCCAGTCTGGTGGTGCCCAGCCCTCAAATCGGTACTGGCAAACGAAGAAGTAATAGATGAAAAATCCGAAGGAGGCGACCATCCAGTCGAACGTAAGAACATGCGCCAGTGGGTGTTGAGAATCACAGACTATGCCGATAAGTTGCTGGAAGGTCTGGAAGATATCGATTGGCCAAACTCGACTAAACGCCAACAAATTGCCTGGATCGGCAAATCAAAGGGCGCCGAAATAGACTTTAAAATCGACGGCCAGGAAGATAAATTATCCGTTTTTACCACCAGGGCTGACACGCTTTTTGGCGTAACTTTCCTGGTGGTAGCTCCGGAGCATCCTATTCTGAGCAAAATAGTTACAGCACAAAACCAAAAAGTTGTCCAGGATTATATCAACCAAGCCAAGAGAAAAAGCGATCTGGAACGCACGGATCTGGCCAAAGATAAGACCGGAATTTTTTCGGGCAGCTATGCAATAAATCCGATAAATAATAGAAAAATTCCAATATGGATATCGGACTACGTGCTGATAACCTACGGCACCGGGGCCATTATGGCCGTACCAGCCCATGACTCAAGGGACCATGAATTTGCCAAAAAATTTGCATTAGATGTGCTACAAGTCATTTCCAGTGAAGATGATAACGCAACAGTTCTATTTTGTTCCGACGGCAAGCTTCTAAATTCAGAAAAATATTCGGGGCTGCCATCCGCCGTGGCAAGGCAAAAAATCATCGACGACCTCGTGGCCGATAACAAAGGTCGGGGAAATATCAATTACAAACTAAGAGATTGGCTATTTTCTCGGCAAAGATACTGGGGCGAACCGGTTCCGATCCTATGGATAAGCAAAGAGGCCTATGAAAAAATTTCATCCACCGATAGCGCCGAACTGAAAGAATTTTTACCAAAAAAACCCGTTACATTCGAAAAAAATGGCGAAGGATTATTCGCCCTGCCTTTACCATCTAAATACTTGCCGCTGAAGCTCCCAGCCACATCATCCTATCTGCCCTCCGATGACGGCGAAAGCCCACTCTCCCGGATCAAAGATTGGCTCGATGTATATATAGATGTGGAAAAATGTGAAATAATTTCGGCAAATGATGTAAAAGATCCCCCTAAGCATTTAATAAAAGCCCGACGGGAAACGAACACCATGCCCCAATGGGCCGGATCCTGTTGGTACTATTTGCGTTACCTATCGCCAAACTGCAGTACAAATCTTGTGGATCCCCAGGCCGAAAAGTATTGGGGCTACCCGGATCTCTATATCGGCGGCGCCGAACACGCCGTACTTCACCTACTATATTCGAGATTTTGGCACAGATTTTTATACGATATCGGCACCTTGACCCATGGCAAGGAACCATTTACAAAACTGTTTCACCAGGGAATCATCCTCGGAGAAGATGGAACCAAAATGTCTAAAAGCCGCGGAAATGTCATAAATCCCGATGAAATAATTTCACGCTACGGTGCAGACTCTCTGCGGCTCTACGAAATGTTCCTCGGCCCACTGGCTGCAATGAAACCATGGAACACCTCGGGCATCGAAGGCGTCCACCGATTCCTAAAAAAAGTTTGGCGCGAATATATCCAGAGCGATGGCCGGTTAACCCAGTTCAAGGCCGTTGATAACCAAGCAGTTAGCAATTCTTTACAGGATACAATTCAGAAGGTGACCGCCGATATAGAGGCCATGCATTTTAACACAGCCATCGCCCAAATGATGATATTTATAAACGGAATGCGCCAAAATAATGGAATGACGCTGGAAACAGCCAAGGTCTTTCTTAGGTTGCTCGCACCCTTCGCCCCGCATATCTGCGAAGAACTCTGGGCCCGCAGTGGCGAAACCAGCAGCATATATTTCGCTAAGTGGCCGACACACAAAGGGTTACCAATCAAAATCGATAACTATAAAATATCTATCCAAATAAACGGAAAAATTCGAGGCGATATCCCAGTCGCCGACAACGCCACCGAAGATGATATCCTGGCCTCGGTGCTAAAACTCGACGGCCTAAAAAAATATATCGATGGTAAAAGTATTTTAAAAAAAGTGTACGTCAAACACAAAATAATGAACATCTTAACAAATTAACCAAATTTTAATCAAAAAAAAGGCTTGCCTTCGAATTTTTTTTCAACACTTACTTACTTAGTAAGTCAATATCTATCCAAGGCCCTAGATAAGGGTACGGAGTTTTTTTATGAGTGCGACAATTGATGATTTGTTCGAAGCTGGTGTGCATCTGGGACATCAGAGGAGGCGTTGGAATCCAAAGTCAAGGGGTTTTGTCTATACGCACAGGAGTGGTATCTCTATCATAGATCTGGAAAAAACATACAAACAGCTAGCTCGGGCCTGTGAATTTCTAGAGGAATTGGTAGCCGGAGGTCAAAATGTCCTGTTCGTTGCAACGAAAAAACAGGCCCAGGATATAGTTCGAGACGCTGCCGGTTCGCTGCAAATGCCATTCTGTGTAAATCACTGGCTCGGCGGCGGTCTCACCAACTTCGACACGGTTAAAAAAAGTTTAAACAAGTATCGTAGGTTCCTCGAAATGGAAACCGATGGAACCTTAGATTCCATGCTAAAAAAAGAAGCATCGGTCATTCGCCGCCAGATGATGCGTATGCGTAGAAACTTTGAAGGATTAACCGGGATAAATGAACTTCCATCGGCCCTGTTTGTGGTGGATGTAAAAACCGAACGCATAGCCGTCGCCGAAGCAAAAAAGATCGGCATCCCGGTGATAGCGATAGTCGATACGAACTCCGATCCAACTCCAATAACCTATCCAATCCCAGGTAATGATGACTCTTCAAAGTCCATAAAAATAATCATCGATAACATCTCCGAAGCCATCTCCGCCGGCCTGGAAAAGTACTCGATAAAAAAACAGGAAATAAAGAAGAGTAAAAAAATTATCGAAAAGGATGAACTGATTCCTGAGCAATCTGTCGTTATGGATGAACAACTTACGAAGGCCGCTGAAAGCGTTACTCTAGCCGATGAAATAAAGTCGGCAGATAAAGCCATCAGCAAAGCTAAAGCCCAGACTTCGCAAAAAACCACAAACCATCCAAAGGGGAAAAGCGAAAAACCCTCCAAAGATAAAGTTGAAGAGACAAGCGAAATTATTACGAATTAAGTAAATAAATCAAAAATCATAACGGAAAAAATTCAGAAAAATCAAGAAAATGTTTGAAATAAATGCGAAATTGGTAAACGAATTGCGTGGGCGCACTGGAGCAGGGTTTGGTGATTGCAAAAAGGCCTTGGTCGAAGCCAATGGCAATATGGAGGAAGCCATAAATGTTCTGCGCAAAAACGGTGCAGCCTCGGCGGCAAAAAAAGCCAGCCGTCAGGCCTGCGAAGGAATCGTAGATACTTATATCCATAATGGCAATAAAATCGGCGTCATACTCGAGCTGAATTGCGAAACAGATTTTGTGGCGAAAAATTCTGATTTTAAACAACTTGCCCACGATATATGCTTACACGTAGCCGCCTCTAGTCCATTGTTTATCGCCAAAGAAGATGTGCCGATGGATATGCTGGAACAGGAAAAAGAAATCGCCGCCGCCCAGGCTGCCGATAAACCAGCCAATGCCATCGAAAAAATAGTCAGTGGGAAAATAGATAAGTGGCTCAATCAGGTATGTTTACTAAACCAACCATTCATAAAAGATCCAAACAAAACCATCTCTGACCTCCTCACCGATCACATTTCAAAAATTGGAGAAAATATCAAAATTGGTCGCTTTGCCAGATTTCGCATCGGTGAATGACAGCTTCATCATTATCACATTGCTCTTGATTTTCTATTTGCAAATATTTATATGTTTCACATACTAGGCAATGGGTATGGTCAAACTGAGCAAGTTAGTCATAGGGAGTTTGCTATCTGTATTATGGTTATCAGATGTTAGTCAATTAATGGGTGTCCCAGTAAATAAGCATGAATCTCAAAATACACTTCGTGCGGTATACACATTAGATCCACAAAAACGTCAGCAAAAAAGAATTACAATAGACACAAGGGATAAGAATAAGATCAATATCAATGTCAAATCTCAGGAAGATAGCAAACCTCCAGAGGATAAAAAGGACGATAAAGAAAGTAAAATAAATGTTAAAAATCAAAATAAATTCTCCAACGTTGTCCTAAAAAGCGGTCCCAAAAGACAAAAAATTACCAAAAATCATCGGGTAGTGTTGGCTCCAGGTAGTCATGTGGTTAAAAAAAATAAACCCACTGGCCCTCGGAAGGTAAAAAATAAACCGGCGGTAGTAACCAAAAAAAGGCAAATGCAAACAAAACATAATGGTAAAAATGTTGCAAAAAAAATCGCACCGCCGGTAAAAGAACCCGAAACAATTAATCAAAATAAAAGTTTACCAAAAAACAAAAAAGAAATAGTGGCAATAGCCAGAAATACCAAACCGCAACCAAGCATAAACCCCAAAATCAAAGCCTTCGAGGAAAGCAAACAGCATAGACCTAGCTTGAAAATAACCGGCCAAAATGTGGCATGGAATCCACAAACATCCCATGCGGTCGATTTAAAAACTAGCCCCCAAGGCAATAATAAAAACGCCATTAAGGCAAAAGCCGAAATCATGAATGAGAGCCAAATCGATCGTATTAAAATCGTGATGAGTAGCCTATTCAAAGAGAACAGACCCACCGACGCCCAAAGGGCAATTATATATGATATAGATAAAAATAAAGCCATAATAATCAACTACAAACAAATGGCAGCCGAGGGCCTTAGCAGTAGTTGCGTAGAAATTTTGCCATCCTATAATTCACCCATTGCTGACAAAAAAGCTGAAAATGCAAGATTTAGCCTTTTGCATCTGGCCGTAATGCTGATCGATAAAGATAGATCTACGCTTTTAGAGAAAATAAAAGATGAGCCAACCTTCGATATAGGTGTAAAAAGTTCATTCATTTTTCATCAAAATATTTTTACAGATTACACCCCATTGCATTTAGCTATATGGCTAGAAAATATATCCGCCATCACAGATATTATAAATGTCGCAAAAAGTAAAAGTAAACTCAGCGAAATTATGCTTGATAAGGCAAGTTGCGAGTACATCGATGGCGCCTTCATCAAGAAGGCAACTGCAATGCATATTGCAATCTTTTCCGAAAAAATAGAAAACGGTGCCAGAATGTTAACCCATTTAATCGGATGCGTCAACAGCCCGGACCTAATCGATACCATACTTTTACTCAAAGCAGATACTAGATCCCATGGGCAAATTCTCATACAAGACGGTACCCCATTGGTCTTTGCGATGATGAAAAATCAAGCAAGTATCGCTAAAATACTCGAAATATCAAAAAATCGTAAGATAGACTTGTCAGAGCAAACCTGCAAAAAACTCGAGCTTACCGGAACGGTCTGTATAAATGTAACCCCCATCCACATCGCCATAACATTTAGCGACTACAACAATCTAAAAACCTACATACCAATCATGTTAGATATTGCCAAAGAATCCGGAAGCTTTCAAGGTATATTGCAGGAAAAAGCCAATGTAAAGGCAAGTAGTTTATCTATCACCGATGGCAATATTTTACATTTTGCAATCCTAGGAGAAAAAGAGGGCAAAACAGCTTTAGATATACTTTCCAATTGCATCGATTTAAATCTAGGAAGCATCGCGCTTCTGGCCGTGGCAGATATGGAATCAAATGGAAATCTAAGTATACATAGCGGCACACCACTGTTTTTTGCGATGGCGAACGTCATTGATAGTGTCATAGAAAAAATCCTCAAATTGGCGAAAGAGCATAAGATAGATGTCACAACAAAATCCTGCGAGCAATTGAAATTCAGTGAAAGCACTCTTAGCTCTGCAACCCCATTGCATCTAGCGGCCATAGCTGATAAGCTTATGAAATATGTCCCAGCCCTGTTACAAACAGCCAAAGAATTGGAACGGCGCAGTCTATTATTACTTGCCCAGGCAGACATTGAAACCAGCAATATCTCGGTCATCGGTGGAACCGTATTGCATTTTGCCGCCACCCTATCGAACCAATCCGTTGGAAGCCAATTGATGGATGTGGCCAATGAACTTAGCATTGATGTAAATAGCTCGAAATGTAAAAAGTATATATATAAAGGAAGAGAATTTGAGGAAGCCACATTTGAACAAATCACCAGCTATGTCAAAAATTAGTTTTGGTTCCAATAGCAAAGCGACATAAAATTATACCAAATTAGCCAGTTGCCTATTGACTCCATCGATAGACATCCTTAGATGACTGGGCGTAGGTAATATTATGAGCGATGTGTTGGCTTTACGGAAAATTAGACATTCAGCTGCCCATGTGTTGGCAAGTGCTGCTTTCAGGTTGTTTCCAACTATTAAATTTGATATAGGCCCTGCCACCGAAACAGGGTTTTACTACGATTTCGACAGTGATCATCAATTCAATTTGGGAGATTTGGCACTTCTGGAAAAGGAGATGCTATCAATTATTGGGGAAAATCAGAACTTCGAGAAATCAATCCTAACAAGGAAAGAAGCAGAAAAGTTGTTTTCTGACAAGAACCAAGAATATAAACTATCCCGGTTGGCTGATATTCCGGAAGGCACTGAAATTTCCATATATAAAAATGGCGAATTCATCGATCTGTGTAGTGGTCCGCATGTAGCTAATACTAGCGAAATCAAGGCAATAAAGCTGCTTAGCGTCGCCGGAGCCTATTATCGAGGCAATGAAAACAATAAGCAATTGCAGCGAATCTATGGTACAGCTTTTGATTCCCAGGAGGCCCTGGATATGTTCCTAAAACAGATGGAAGAGGCCAAATTGCGAGATCATCGCAAGATCGGTAAGGAGATGCAGCTGTTCATGATAGATGACGAATTCGGCCAGGGATTAATTCTTTGGCTTCCCAATGGAACGATAATCCGCAATGAGCTACAAAAATTCATACTATCTGAGCTGGAAAAGCGTGGCTATTCGCAGGTTATAACACCAAATCTGGCAAAGCTGGATATATTCAGAACTTCGGGACATTTTCCCTATTATAGAGATGCCCAATATCCACCAATTCCGGAACGTGTTGCACTGCAAAAACTTCTAAATAATAATGCCACCTGCAAGGAAATGATGGATGGCCTGGAAAACGGTCAGCTCGATGGGTTTCTCATAAAGCCAATGAATTGCCCTGGTCATATCAAAATATATGCCTCCAAGGCAAGGTCTTACCGGGAGCTGCCGGTTAAATTGGCCGAATTCGGAACGGTGTACCGCTGGGAGCAATCCGGCGAACTAAGCGGCATGACCCGCGTCCGGGGATTCACCCAGGACGATGCACATATTTTTTGCACCGAGGAACAGTTGGGCACCGAAATAAATGAATGCCTGGAGCTGGTCCAATTGATATTCAAAGTCCTCGGAATGTCGGATTTTAGGGTCCGCGTAAGCCTACGGGACGAGGACTCTTCTAAATACATCGGGTCCGAAAAATCCTGGCTATGTGCCGAAAAGGCGCTCAAACAGGCCGCCGAGTCCATCAATGTGCCTTTCACCATCGAAGAAGGCGAGGCTGCATTCTATGGCCCAAAAATAGATTTTGTGGTCAAAGACGTCATCGGCCGCGAATGGCAACTCGGGACCATCCAGGTGGATTATAACCTTCCGGAGCGCTTCGACCTTAGCTACATTGGCCGGGATAATAAACCTCATCGACCGGTGATGATACACCGGGCCCCCTTTGGATCACTGGAAAGGTTTTGTGGCGTACTTATTGAACATTTCGGAGGCAACTTTCCCACCTGGCTTGCCCCGGAACAGGTCCGGATCCTATCGGTCAACGACGCGGCGACCGAAGGAGTCAAAGCTATCCAAAACCGATTGCGCAAGAATGGCTTAAGAGTTTGCATCGACATAGAATCGGAAAAACTCGGCGCCAAAATAAGAAGGGCCGAACTGGATAAAGTCCCCTACATGTTCATTGTGGGAACTTCCGAAATTGAGAACGGCACCGTATCCATTCGCTCCAGGGTAAATAAATCCATCGATGGTACGATTGATTTGGAAAAAATTCTGGAAATAATCGCTAAGGAAATCCAGGAGAAGAGGTTACCGTCATCCATGAGCTGAATAATTTATCGATGGAAATTAAAATCTGAAAAATCAAAATATGGCATATAAAAAGTGATTGACAATGCAAAGACAGATTCTAATTTGCAGCTTCGTATTTGTTCGATGAAGACGACTTTGGTTAGTAAAGAGGATAGCAAATCCGGCGAATTGTGGTACGTTGTCGATGCCAGCAATGTGATTCTTGGCAAACTTGCGGTTAAAATTGCAAATATTTTACGCGGCAAAGATAGGCCGATTTTCGCCCATCATATGGACCTCGGAGGATTTGTCGTCGTCACAAACGCCGGCCTTGTTAAAACCACCGGCAGCAAAAACGACAAAAAAAAGTATATGTTTTATTCGATGTACAAGGGCAATGAAAGGCACTTCAGCCTTAGCGATATGCGCCGGCGCAATCCGGAGTTTATAATAGAGCATGCCGTTCGTGGTATGTTGCCAAGGAATAGGCTTTCCAGCGAGCTTCTCAAAAA
>JAIRXD010000067.1 GCA_031268545.1 Puniceicoccales bacterium
GAGAGCCGTCAGAAATTTAATAGCCTGAGGCCGGAGACCTTGGGTCAGGCATCCAGGATCAGTGGCGTCAGTCCGGCGGATGTGAATCTGCTCTGGATGTCCATAGAGCTATCAAGGAAGCCATGACCGATAGAGCGAGATTGACTGTAAAATTTTTTTTTATATAATTTGGAACCATGAGCTTGGATGGACTATTTCCTACGAAACGTGTGGATGGAGATATGATGCGTGATTTCAGTGAAAGTAGAAATGTTGCCCAAGAATTTTTCGATGGCCTGAGAACCGCTGCCAGGGATTGTATACATAGCGGTGCCAAGATCGTATCAGATAATGTATGGAAGCTCTACAACTATGTCGCCTCTCTGGATATAACTGCCAAGGATCTATTCATTGCCACCGATCCATCTCTGTTGTTGTCAAAAGTGATAGATAAATTGTTTCCGGATTCCCAGGAAGCGCTGTGCGAAATACCGGAGATGTTCTATAAACATCAGAATGCTACCGGTGATATTCAGGATAAATCGAAATTGATGCTGTATAATATTGCAGATAAATTGAGTGAAATTGCCTCCAATGAAGCACAGAAGTTGTTTTTTAAGGCGATTAATGGGATAGGTGCATTGATGGTTGGCGAGGATGGATTTTTGACAAATATCGTTAAAAATATTGGTAGTAATTTCGGAAAAGTTCCGGTGGTTAGTCAAAATGCTTGCATCTCATTGATTGGCAACTGCGCGACTCAGTGCCCTAATATGACCGAAATTTCCCAACAAAATTTTTCCAAAGGTGTGGCCGATATGCTAAGGGCAACCAGGTTTCCCTACAAATTTGACAGAGACTCACTGCGAGAGGCGCTGTTTAAAATACCGAAAAATGTTGTGTCATCGGAACTTGATAGTGCAATGGTCGATTTTGACAGAAATCTTTCCGCCGGTGTTCCCGCCTGAGAAAAGAGTTTTTCTAAAAAAATCTGTATTATTTCTTGAAAATCACCAGTGATATAATAGGTTTCATTTAAAGAAATATTAATTATGGCAAGAAGTGCAAATGAAACCGTTTTAGATCCCAATGACACGAAAATAGAAGATGCTGCTGAAGCACTGCAAAATTCCTATGACATGGTGCAGTATACAAGCGCTGCATTTCCACAATCCAGGCCTTCGCATCTGCGAATGATGGCCAGATTATTGGGCATGAATGCTCCGGAGGTGTCAAAATCCCGGGTGTTGGAGCTGGGTTGTGCTGCCGGCGGAAACATAATACCATCGGCGGTTTTATTCCCTGAGGTAAAGTTTGTCGGCATCGATCTTTCAAGTGTACAAATAGGTGAAGGACAAAAGGAAGTCAATGCCCTTGGCCTGGAGAACATAGAGCTGAAGCACATGTCCATATCGGATATCAACATCGATTTTGGTGAATTTGACTATATTATTTGCCATGGTGTTTTTTCTTGGGTGCCAAAGTCTGTGCAGTGGGATATTATTCGGGTGTGTAAGGAAAATCTATCAAAGCATGGTGTGGCCTATGTAAGCTATAACACGTTGCCTGGCTGGGGCATAGTGAGTGCTATTCGGGACATGATGGTATATCATACCAGGGATTTTTCCGATCCCAAGGAAAAAATTTCCCAGGCTATAAACATGTTACAGTTTGCTCTGGAAAATCAGGCAGAAAAAGATAATCATTGGAAGATTGCCATTGAATTAGAGCTTAAAACGTTGATGAATCATGGTGCACACTATATCTTTCATGAACATTTGGAGGAAAATAACCATCCGATGTATTTTTATCAATTTATTGAAATGGCCAATAAGTTGGAATTGAAATATCTTGGAGATTCTTCGCTACCCTCCATGTATGTTGGAAATATGACTGCCAAGGCTGCTGATACTTTGAAGAATATAAATACTCAGGTACGCCAGGAGCAGTATATGGATTTCATCAGAAACAGACGGTTTCGGCAGACATTGCTGTGCCATGGTTCAAATAATCTGAGTTTTAACCTGTCACCGGAAAAGGTATTTGATTTTTATTTGTCATTAAATCCAGAGTTTAAGCCAGATTTCAATCCAATTTTTGAAGATTGGGCCAAGGAAGCTCCGCGGCTATTTAACAATGGAAATTTGGTGGTAAATGATACCATTACAGCCATGATTTTGGTGGTGTTGAATGATAAAAATGGCCATGTAATTTCGTCGAATGAGTTGATTACCGAAGCCACCATAAGGCTTGGTTGGAACAATGAATTAGCTGTCCATGCTGTGCTAGGTGTAAATGCCATGGAATTGGCCATGCGTGGTGTAATTTTTCTACATGATGGGCCGGAAAAATGTGTGCAAACCATCTC
Source organism: Puniceicoccales bacterium (assembly GCA_031268545.1). Taxonomy (GTDB): domain Bacteria; phylum Verrucomicrobiota; class Verrucomicrobiia; order Opitutales; family LL51; genus JAIRTH01. The sequence continues at coordinate 2,348 of JAIRXD010000067.1, forward strand.
GGAAAAGCCCGAAGTTTGGAGCTATGCCAGGCATAGGGCTGCAGCCGGTAATTATTTAGTCAATGTGAAATTAGAATCCTGTGCCACTGACTTCGTATCCGCTGAGCTTGCGAAGCTTTTGGATGGTAGCCGGACAAAACCCGAAGCCTTTGATGAATTGAAGAAAAT
>JAIRXD010000088.1 GCA_031268545.1 Puniceicoccales bacterium
AAGAAAAAATATTGAATCAATGGATCAAATTATTGCCCTATGGCGATTATCCGCATCCAAAGGGTGTACAGCGCTTCAGCAGATTGTCGGCCGAAATGATCATAAAAAATTTTAAATCATTAGGGTCTAGACTAGCTAGAAAATTTCTTGGTTTACCAATTTTTATAGGACATCCGGATGATAATATGTTTTCAGCCAGTCCAGGTCATGGAAGCAATAAAATTTACGGAAGAATCGAGGATATCGAAGCCAGAAAAGATGGAATGTGGATTTTGATACATTGGTCGGATGTGGGCTATCAGCTGGTCAAAAATGGTTTTTTTAGATTTTTATCACCAAGATGGCGCATGAAAAATTTGGTAGGTAATTATTTCGAGCCAGTAAAATTGCTATCGGTTGGCCTTACAAATAATCCAAACATCAAGACCTGTAGATTAATCGACCAGCCATGGCTGAAAAATATCGAATTATCCGTTGGTGAAAAATTTGCAAAATTTATAAAATTACTCGGCTTGAGCGAGTTACTGAACTTTGAAGAGCAATTAAATGAATTGGAATCGGTCATTAAAGACTCTACGAAATGGAGAACCCAAGGAGAGGATTTGATCGGCAAAAATAAAAAACTTCAAGCCGAAGCTGAAAATTTTTATCACATAATTCAAGCCAATGAATTAAAAGGGGATGCATCGATGACGAAAGATTGCAGCCTAAACGATTTGGATCAGGTTGATAAGCCTGCAATCAATAATGATACCAATGGCAGACCTTCAGCTCATTTAAATACAGAAACGAAGACTGTTGGTCTGAATAACCGGACCAGATATTTTTATGAAAAAAAGGACAAAATCCTAACATTGGTGCGGGAGCGCATGGTGGCCACCGGCGATAAATACTACGAAGCCTGGGCTTGGGCAAGAAGAACCAATCCTTCATTATTCATAGATTAACCCATTGATTAACAAAATTTTACATACAAAGATATGAAACAAAAAACGTTCTCTAACATTGCAGAAGGTACCCACGAGGGTAATATTACTAAAGTTGCAAAAATCGATATCACGGAGAAATATACTCTGGTCAAAATCGATGACAGCGATTCCGTTATGGTCGATATTTGCACAAATTCGGATCTTCCCATAGGGGTTGCAACCGACGAGGCATCGGCCGGAGATATTGTGAATGTGGCACTTTTGGGTTCTGCAGACACCATAAAAGCCATTGCCACCGAAGCGATATCTGCCGGAAAATTGCTTATGCCAGCCGCCGATGGAAAGATTACTGCCATTGGCACAGAGGCCGGAACCTATAATTGTATCGGCATAGCTCTGAATAGCGCCATCGCCAATGGCATGGTAGAAGTGCTATCCTGTGTGCCGACCAGATATGTTGTGACTGAATAATTTTAAAATTTTAAATATACTTACTAAAATGAATACATTCGAAATCTTACCAAAGGATGATGGGTTTCAGGATTATGGAACGGTTTGTGCGGCCAATGAATCGCGCTTTACCGCCTCCCATTATTCAGAACCACTTACGGCATTTACCGTGGGATGGAAAGACCGGGAAAATATAGAATCATTGCTAAATTTTTTGGCTCCAATGATTCCGGTTTCTCGTAGATTTGAGTTCAAAGTTGCCAATAACAATGAGGCGTTTTTGTCTGAAACCGATGACATTCGTTCCATTGGGTCTGCCTTTAAAAGGATCGAGTTTATCGGTACATCGGTTATATCGAAGACTTTTAATAAAGGACTTACCATTCGAGTTGACCACGATGATGTGGCCGGCGATGACTGGCGTGAGCGCTATGTGCAACTGTTGCTGCAGAGATTGTATCGCAACGAACTGCGCCGGGCAATTTCTGCCCTGGAAGCCAACGCTCAAACCTCTGCTCCAGGTGATCAATATATATGGTCAGATGAATCCAACCCCGATGCAGATATACGTTCGGAATTGGAGGCTGCAACGGACATTACCGGTGTGCGGCCAAATCGGATCATCATAGGCGAAGCTGCCTGGGACATCCGTGCCAATTCCTATGATGCCCAGAATAATGCCGGGGCCAACCGTGCTGCTGGACTAACACTAGAAGAGCTTGCCTGTAAATTATTTGTGGATGAAATTCGGGTAATAAATGCCCGTTATCAAAATACAGCGACATCCAAGTCAGCTGTACTGGGCAATAGCATATATGCATTTTTCGCGAACAATGAGACCATGAAGGATGAGCCGGCTAATATAAAGAGATTTGTAACTCCGGCCGATGGTTCATCATTTAGGGTTTATATCGAAGAACATAGCAAATTCAGCGATATAACAGTGGAGCATTATAGCAATATTGTGATAACATCAACCACTGGCATAAGAAAATTAACTGTTTCCGCCACCGAACCGGTAACAAAATAAACGACACCGGGGGATTTTTGAAAACAGAAAATCCTCCGGATAAACAAAAAAATATCATGTCCAATTGGATTAAAATTATTCCCGAAGATTTGTATGATTATTTGATTGCGGAGCAAGTGGATGCATTGCGTAAACAGGCACTGGCTAAACACCAGACTGACCCCATTGTGAAGATTATCAACGATGTCTCTTTAAGGGTTCGATCTGAAATTAAGAGCAATCGAAAGAATGTATTGAGTGCCATCCCGGGGGCTATCCCGTTGGAATTAAAAAGCGCTACCTGCAGCTTGATATTGGAAATTGCCCAGACCAGGATTCCTGGATTGAAGCTATCCGAAGACCAGATTCGCCTGGCAAATCAGGCCCGGGAATCTCTGAACAGGGTGGCTAAAGGGGGGATGTACATATCGATTCCTAACGATACTAAGGATTACCAAGCAGCTGATGTAGAAGTAGTAAGCCATAGAAAAAATACTGTAACCGGTGAAACATTGAAGGGATTATAATATGTATAGGTCAAATGATGGAATTTTAGAAAAAATTCAAGGCTATGTGGTTACTCTGATCGAAAAAAGTATCGAGTTACCCGGCATTCCAATATTTACCCATAGGCAGAGTAATATCGAAAATATAATAGCAAATGCTGTTCATAAAGGCATCGGAGTAGCGGTTCTTGTCACGCCTCCTATGCCAATAAAAATTGATAAGAATGTCCCTGGACCGGTATTTGAAGCCATCAATATCCAGATAAAAATCATTGAAAATATTTACACAAACAATTCGGGAAAAAGTTCGATAGGTATGGCGGAAAAAATCACCTCATTAATCCATTTGGCAAAGGCAGATGTAGAGTATTGGCAAGGATATATAACCTGCTCTGATACAAAACCTTGGATATCGGAAATGGAAAATCAAACCAATCTAATAACTTTAAATTTCACGGCGATGTGTTCGCTATAAAATTATGAAAATATCATTTGGCTCGATGGTGTTAGCCGCAGGAAATGATGCAAAGGAAAATCCCTTTGATCTGAAGATTTTTGGCCAGAGAAATGTCCAAATTGCCGAGACGGTCAGGGGCACCGAGGCCAAAGCCATAGATCGAGGGAATTTGCAAATTACCATAGAATTTAAGGTTAGCAAGAAATATGATTCGGTGGAAAGTGCCCAGATCCATTCCCTGAAACATTCATCGGAGCTTACAGGGTTGCAATCCTATCTCACATTGATCGGCGAACCGAGCAATACCACTTATTATATGCATAATGCCGTGCTAGTTACGGTGCAATCTTCGGCCAGTGGCAATACCTCATTGCACTACTATAAAATCACCGGCGGAAGGATAACAAACAACATGGAATTTTTATATGACAACAATAAATAAGTTTATACTGCGACTGGGGATAGATACCGAGATATTTTGTCTCCCCATCGATGTAAATCGCAAAGAAGTGGTCCAGTTTTGGAAATCCAATGATATAGAATTTCAACTGGGTCTATTTGCCAATGGATCACTGATTGATGTCTCGAATGTAGACAAGATCTGCTTGGCTGTAAAAGATTTAAATAGCGATGGGATGACGGTGGATAGTAGCAATCAGGCGTTGATGTACGGCGAAACTTCTTCGTTGGATAATAATGTTACTCCGGAATCCTGGGCCGATGGAACTGCTCAACAGGCGGTCATTGATTTCTCTGAAACAGAAACATCACTGGCTGCCGACGACTATTGGCTGAGCCTATGGATTGTCACTAAAAATGACGCAAAAACCATAACTGTTTGCGCCGGAAAGATTAGAATAATTGATGGTGGTAATAGTGATTCGATTATTCCACCTCTGCCACCTGAATTTTATTATACCGCTGCCGAATGTGATGCAACCTTCATGAACCGGTCAAAAAATTTGCTGGATGTGGATGATGAAACGGTTGCCAGAACAAATCTTGGCCTAGGTTCGATGGCGATTCAGACCAATGATGCGGTCTCAATAACCGGCGGTAGTATTTATGGTATTTCTCCATTGAGCATAGATTGTGGTGGCACAGGTTCAAATGATAAGACATTGGGTTTCAATAACTTATCTCCCATATCCAACGCCGGAGATATGATCGTAGGCAGTGGAGAAAATTCGGCAACCGTACTATCGTCAGGATCGGAAAATCAGGTACTTGTGGTTGATCCAACTTCTGAAATTGGACTTTCTTGGCAAAATTATCCCTGGAAGCTTTTGAAAAAGATCAGCCTAAGTTCCTCAACACCAGCGGTTATTTTTCAAAATATATTCGATGGTTCGCAGTTTATGCATTATAAAATTGCCCTGAATTGTTGTACTAAAAATCCGGTTTATTCACTCCTGTCGATCGTCTTTGGAACCACAGTAGAGGAGGAAATATCTTGGCTGACAATGAGCTCAGATTATATTTCTTCATTCTTCGACCTTAGAGGAAAAGAACAAAGATATGAAAAATATAATGGAACCGTGAGCTATGTTCCATTGGGAAACA
>JAIRXD010000033.1 GCA_031268545.1 Puniceicoccales bacterium
GGTAAATGCACCGAAATTTTGAGGATATAGATTCTGGGCGCCCAGGTGTATTTTTTTTGATAAAATTGAAGCGGCGGTACCCAATGAAGTAAATGGTGGACATAGCACCACATCGGTATTGGTTATATTTGGCATCAATTTTAAAATCTCATTACACAATAGCTCCGTTTCTGTTACGGACTTATTCATTTTCCAGTTCCCTGCGATTAGATATTTTCCCATGGTGCTATTATACGAATTTTTTTAATCTTGCCCACATTTCTTCTGGAGATTGGTTGATAAGCCTGGTTTCATCCAGAACAGTCATGAAGTTTGTGTCACCAATCCATCTTGGAAACACATGGCAGTGGAGGTGTTGTGGAATTCCAGCTCCGGCGGCAGCACCAAGATTAAATCCTATGTTAAACCCATCCGGAGCCAATGCTTTTTGTAAAATTACTTGGGCTAGGGTTATCATTTCGATAATATCCCTCCGTTCTTCCGGTGATAACAAATCTAGGCGACTAACTTCTCAAAAGGGTATGACCAGTAGGTGGCCAGCATTGTAGGGGAATTTATTGAGAATTAGGTAACAGAGTTCACTTTTTTTAAGTAGTAATGCAGCCTTCTCATCACCAGTTATCGGTATTTTGATAAATGGATTAGGGTCCGATTCCTTCCTGCTCTCCACATATTTTGAGCGCCCAAAAGCATTTAGATTTTGCATAGTGAAATAACTATCTAACTATTCTAATAAGGCAATTTTGAAAATATAAATTGCAAAATAGAAACATAAAATTGCCTTTTTGATATAAATATATACAATCAATATCGTTACAAATGATTCCAAGAGTTATAATTATATTACTTTCGATGTTAATGTGTTCCTGCAGCTATCGCAATACACTGATTCGCGATGATGTAAAAATCAGGTATGTTTTGATAAAAGAGAAGCAAAAGAATGATTTCATTAGGATTGGAGACATTTTCAAGAAATCGAAATCCAAAAACCATCTGTGTGTTTTGCCAGCCGATGCTGAAAAAGGAGGCCTATATTTCGTGATAGGCTTAAATACCAATGTTAAAAATTTACCTTCGGGATCGTCGATGGAAATAAAATGTCTATTCTCATCAGAAGATAAGCAGGAGGTGGTGTATTGTGCACCTATCAATTGTAAATTTGATGAGCGATTGAATGAAATATATTTCAAAATTTCAGATGATGCAAATCTTCGTAGAAGCTTAACTGCCTGGAAGATTGTGATATATTCTGACCAAGTCGAGCAAATTGTGCTCAAGAAAAGTTATCTCTGGATCGATAATCCAAACTAATGATTTTATATGCCGGACATGGATAATAGCAAAGCATAGATGGCATCGGCTAGTATAATAAGTGTTATGCTTGCCACCACCGAAGCAGTGGTGGCTGTACCCACTGAGGCGGCACTTCGGCCACATTTAAGCCCATAAAAACAACCAGTTGCTGAAATTATTGTTCCAAAGCTGGTACATTTTATAATTCCAATAAGTATGTCTCGCAGAGTTACAGCATGTTGAGTTTGAGAAATATATTTGGTTACGGTAATATCCATCGATGGCATGGCAGCTATCAAGCCACCGATTATACCAAAAAAATCAGCAAATATACATAGAAATGGCATCATCAATGTCATGGCTACTATTCTTGGGGTTATTAGGAAATCTATGACCTGAATGCCAAAGGTCTTCAATGCATCGATTTCCTCGTTTGCATTCATGCTTCCAATGGTTGCTGCAAAAGCTGCACCGGTTCTGCCGGACATTATGATGCCGACCATTAAACAGCCCATTTCCCTGGTCATGGCTAGACCCACTAGATCGGCCACATATATACTAGCACCGAAGGTTTTTAGCTGAATAATACTGACAAAGGATATGATTAGCCCCACCAGAAAACTTATCAATACCACGATGGGTAGTGCCTTGACGCCGGACTGTTGGAGCAATTGCCGGAAATCATTTTTACGAAATTTTAATCGACAACCAACAAATTTAATAATCGATATGTTGACTTCTCCGATAAAAGATAGCAATTTTATGGAAAAATTGATTAGCTTGTTTTTGTAATCTATTAGTGACAAAAATACACCATGACTTTCTCGATTTGCCGTTAAAGTATTTAGTTCTTGTTGAGAATCTGTGGTCATCCCTAATTGGGCCTAGATATGTTGTTATATTCCTAAGTTACAAGCCAGATCGCATTTGCCCAGGGAAATTTTTGCCTATTCCTAGGAATTTAGCCAGAAAATACAATCCGATGGATAGGCCATTATAGGATAGCCTTTATATTTTTATGCCAGGAAAGGTTTAGGCAGCAATGATTGAAGTGCTGTCATTTTTGGTTTTTTATATGCTTCGGCGATATTTTTTCTATATTCTCTCGCAGTTCCTTGCCACATTTAAACTTGACCGTTACCCGTTCGGGGATCACCACATCCTTCTCAGGTTTATTTGGATTTCTACCTATCCTGCTTTTCCTAATGGATAGGTGAAATACCCCGAAATCACGGATTTCCACATTGCGCTTGTTTTTTAACGCATTAGCTAAATGTTCAAAAATCGAATGAACGATTTTTTTAGCTTGTCTCTGCGGTAAATCAAATTCTGAATGTAAATTATCAGACAATTCTTTTTTTGTAAAATTTCCACCCATTCCAAATCCCAGTCAGATAAGTCTTTCGCAATTATCATAATAATAAAGATTAATGCAAGCAATAATAACAAATTATTGACAAAAAAGAACCTGTTACATAATTTTCATTGATTTATTTCTGTAAAATAGAGTTGGATATCTTTTCCATAATAAGGTTTTCTAGCGTATTATCAGGAGATTTACCGAGTAGATCTTTTATTCTAATACTGTTACTTTGGGCCCGCTCAATGGTTGCTGCGCTGTAAAATTCGGCTATATATGGTATTGCTTTTTGGAAATTATTTTGGATGAATTCCGGAATGGCCTCTTCCTGGAGAAGTATGTTGGCCATACCCAGGTATTTTATTTTTACGAGTTTGCATCCAGTCCAGAAGGTAATGGGGTTTGCTTTGTATACTATTACGCTTGGCAATCCGGCAAGGGCGCACTTCAATGACATTGTACCGGAACTCATTATCGCTGAACTGGCAAGTACATCTGTGTCTGCTGATATAAAGTTTATTCTGGATTCCAAGCGGTGATTTGCCGTGTGGTTGCGAAGAATTTGTAACAGTGTTTCGTTTGGATAAATAACTACGGCCTTTCTACTTTGTTCTGTGGATGATTGGAACAATTTTAACATTACTGGGAAAATTCGCTTTATGGCAGCAACTCTACTACCGGGCAATAGCAGTGTCGGTGCCGATGGATCGAATTTGATTCCGAGATTGTAATCATCTTCCATAAATGGATGGACCACAAAATTAACATCAAGGTCTGTGTCGCTATAGCAGCTAACTTCGAATGGAAAGATTACTCCAAGAGAATCAATGATTCTGGCCATGGTGAATCTGCGCCGGGCTTTCCATGCCCATATCTGGGGGCTAATATAGTAGTAGATGAATGAGCTACCTCCGGCTTTATGGCTCAATTTTTTTCGATATAACTCCTTGGCGAGTCGCAGGTTAAAGCCAGGATAGTCCACCAAGCATAGAACCTTTGGTTTATGCTTCCGGATCCAGCCAACTACCTCATGTAATAATTTTTTAAAAAATAATATATATTTAGCTACTTCCAGCAGGCCAACCACGGAAAATTTCGTCAAATCGAATAATAATTTTGCCCCAGCTTCCTGCAATTTAATACCGCCTATGGCGTAGATGTGGATGTTATTATTTTCTCTAAGTATTTTGGATACAACGGTGGTAATATGTTCATCGCCGGAATGTTAACCGGCTATAACTAGTCAATCCACAGAAGTTTCTGGTTCTTCGAGGAGAATTTTCATCATCTGTTGAATCTGAAAATTGCAATATCACCATCGCGAAATTCGTAATCCCTGCCTTCTAGTCTATATTTACCTAATTCCTTTGCAGCGGCGTAGCTGCCAGTGGCAATAAGATCTGCATAGTCTACTACTTCGGCTTTTATGAATCCTTTTTCAAAATCTCCATGGATAATCCCTGCGCATTGGGGAGCTTTCATTCCCCTTTTAAATGTCCAGGCACGGACTTCTGTTTCCCCGGCAGTGAAATACGAGGCCAGGCCAAGCAGATCATAGGTTGATCTTATTAGGTTGGATATGCCGCTGCCTTTCAGTGCCAAATCTTCTAGATAATTTGCCGCATCCTCAGGTGAAAAATCCATCAAATCTGCTTCTAATTGGGCGCAGATCATACAGCTTCTGGCGTTGCTTTGTTTAGAGACATAGTCTTCCACGGCGGAAATGTAGGCCTGACAACCGGAATCTTTAATGCCATTTTCTAGAACATTTTCTGCATAAATCACAGGCTTGTCTGTCAGTAAATTAAACGATTTTACCAGCGATATATCTTCTTTTTTTATATCAACGCTATTGGCCATATTTCCATCATTCAGGTGATGCTGCAATGCATTTAGTAATTCGATGGCGCTTTGTGCATCTTTATCTCCACTTTTGGCCTTTTTGGTATTTTTTTGGATCTGATTATCTATGGATTGGAGGTCAGCCAGAATTAATTCGGTATTTATCACTTCTATATCACGGAGAGGGTCAATGCTGCCCATATTATGGATGATGTCGGTATTTTGGAAACATCTAACCATATGGACGATGGCGTCAACTTCACGGATGTTTGCCAAGAATTTATTGCCCAGGCCTTCGCCGTTGCTAGCTCCGGCCACCAGTCCAGCAATATCGACGAATTCCACAGCTGCTGGAATAATTTTATTGGTTTTCACTATCTTGGCAAGTTGGCCCAGTCTATCATCAGGCAACTCTACTACACCCACATTTGGTTCTATGGTACAGAATGGGTAGTTTTCCGCCGAAGCTTTTCTGGAGCGAGTTAGTGCATTGAACAGCGTACTTTTTCCCACATTTGGCAGGCCAATTATACCAGCTTTTAGCATTGACAACCACCTAATTATGCTGGGTAAAAATGCAATTCAAAAGAGGCCAGGGGAAGTTTTTTTTGTTTATTCATCATCAAGGATCACTTCTACTGATAATCTGGTTCGATCATTTTTTGGTAAATCTGTATCGGATGATATATTGATAAATGCAAACCCATTGTTATTTTTTTCTCCCAGAACTCCCATGCCCAGCATGCTCGGTGTTTGGGTGGGTGAATTATAGACATCTTGGATTATAGCGGCTTTAATTCTGCTGGGTTGGCTGAAGGAGAATTGGGAATCAGGATTTTGAGGTGATTGGTAGGCTTCATGGGCATATTCTTCTTCTGGATCTTTGTTTTTAAGCACAAAAACCTCACCACTGGTATTTAATGATGCATACATCCACAGGCATAATAATGGGACATAAATTTTGATTTGATTAGCCATAGTAGTTTGGAATTTGATTATAATAAATAATTATGCAATTAAGAAAAGACTTGTCAAGTTGCACGGCGGAACTAGTACTTTAGGCCATGGATGCCTGACTAGCTCAATTGGCAGAGCAGTTGACTCTTAATCAATTGGTTCGGGGTTCGAGTCCCCGGTCAGGTACCATTTTATTTTTGTTAGTTTTTAATTTTTCATTGATCTGATCGAAGGTGATCAGAATGTCTGGGGGCGGCTAGCTCAGTTGGTTAGAGCGCCTGGTTTACACCCAGTAGGTCGCAGGTTCGAGTCCTGTGCCGCCCACCAGGATTTTCATAAAAGGACAAAATTATTTTTACATTATTTTGATAAAATATCATTTTCAATGGATATTATTTCGGCCTATTTTGACGATATTTATCGAGTGATGTTTCACAAAAACTTTTCCCATAGGGCTTTATCGGACGATTAATTTACTTTTCCTGTCAAGGAAAATCTTGACAGCCATGGATGATTCTGCGAGGATAGAACCACTATGAAAAATAAAATAAAAAAATTCTTAGTATTGTTTATGTTTCTGACATCCGTCAATCTCGCCACCGCTGACCCCTGGCATGATTTATTAGAAAAATACAGAGCCAATGATTGGACTCTGAAGCCAGGTCCGAATGGCGTGGCTGATTTTGCAAGAGAAGATGGTAGGTTTGCCCGAGCTATTAATATGTATATTGACAGTGGTAGTATTACTAACTTGCTTGATGCTGCTGAATTATATGTGTTTATTCTTGATAAATTAGCTAGGTTTTTCAAAGCTATTTTTCAACATCATAGGTTATACAACTCGCAGCAGATTGATATGGCTATATGCATAGATCAATGGCTATGTGACAGTATTCATCCATCGGAGCTTTTTAATAATAACGAACCGAAAAAGAAAGCGAATATGGCAATAAATGATGGAGTAAAGGCAGTATATGGTATGGATATAGATGAAGCAATGTTTGCTATATGTGCAAAGGTATATAGTCCATTAGAGGATATATTGATGGATGTATTTAAAAGAGCTGAGGATTGTGTGCGTGGTTGGTGGGTTAACGGAATTTCATTGGTGCCTGCCTTAAAAAAAGAGGGATTTTCGAAAAAAAATGTGGAGAAAATTTGCATGACAATAGATAGGTGCATAACGGGCAAAGATCAGGCTAGTATTTCTTTTTTTAAAAAATGGTATATTATTAAAAATGAATTGAGTGGTACTTTACTATCTCCGGAATGGTAGAAGATTTAGCGGCTATTTTGGATTATAGAGGCCTGCAAAAAATATTATTGAAGTAAGAGTTGGGGTGGATGGGTTGATTTTTAATAAAAAACCGGATCGATGAAATGGTGGGATTTTTTTTATCTCACTACGCTCTGGAAGGCTTCGTGTTGGGTTTGGCAGATTTGGGAAAATAATTGAAGGGCAGCCTGCATATTTTGATCAGCCGAGCGCATGCTACTTTCGGTACTTTGTATTATATTGCCAACAAGTTGGTTTAGCGTTTCTAAACCTCGAATTTCTGCTTCCTTTTCTGATATTTGCAGGCCTATATGGGCCGAGACGGTCTTCATCACCATACCACCGAGGGCTTTTCCCATTTCATTGGACATGCCTGCCTGCATGTTAACCTGTGCCTTTTCCTGTTCTGTCAGTGGTATTTTTTTGGCTTTAGTTGTGGTTTGTTCATTAATGGTGGCCATTTCAGAATCTGCGGCTACTTTAGCATCTGTGGCTGCTTTAGCATCTGTGGTTACTTTAGCATCTGTGGCTATTTTAGAATCTGTAGCTATTTTAGAATCTGTGGCTACTTTAGAATCTGTGGCTGCTTTAGAGGCTGCTGGTGTGCTAGGCCCGGTGGCATCAACTGTAGCCACCCCATAGTCTTTTTTGGTGAGGTTATGTTCGGATATTTTGCGACCGAAGTGTTCGGCAATCATGCCGGCTCCAGATTCAACTATGCCGGAGAAGGCTTCGACCATTTTCTGTTGGAATTCTAGTTCGCCTTTTTCTCTTATTTTGTCAGCCACATCCATTCCAAGCTGGTACTGCAACTGAGTCATTTCGGCTTTCATTTCACGCTCGATGGATTTTTGCAGATGGGCATTTTTGGTCATAAGAATGGCCACCTGGGCAGCTAAGGAGCCTATACTGCTTGAAGTTTGCATCCCTGGTGCTATATTCGATGAGGCTTCGAGGCCTTTCACCATGGAACTGTATTCGTCTGCGCCGGCGGTTATTGCGCTATTCCCGATGAGCATGCGATTATGTTGTTCGAAGCCCTGCAGTGTTTTGGCCCAATTACCATCTTCTGAGGTGAAAATTGGGTCAGCGGTGAGAGTAGGGCAGAAGCCAGCGACTTCACCGGTAGCTCCGGAGGTAGCCACTCCATTGGGGCCGGTGATTTTTAATACCTGACCACCGATTTGAGCATCACCGGAGGCCTTTTTCTTCTGAACTTCACCGGCAGTGACATTAGGATCTACCAGTATCCCATTGACATAGGTTCCATTGACCGGTATATTTCCTGGTATATTTCCGCCTCCGCCAACCCCTCCGACACTCATAATTTCGATTATATAAACATTTATTTTCGATGCAACAGGGAAATTCGTTATTGTTGCTCATCATTTTATTCCTTATTATGTTGAAAAGTAATCGAAGAGTAATCGGTTACTTCCTGCGGCATATCATTCCAACCAGAGCTCGGAGGTTGGGGATTTGCAGAAGGCTTAACTGGCGAGCCTTGCATGTTTTCTAGTACTCCAATTTCTTCTTCTCTTTCCGATGTAACATTATATATTGCGATTTCACCACTACTATTTATATTTATGTGATAACAAATGTCAGCGCTAGATGTAATAAAAATGGGATTTTGGGTGAACCAATTCATGGTTTCCATTATATTATTTTTGTTATGACAAAGAAACCTATTACATGGAACTTCATGCGCGGCAAACCTTTTCGCATTGACCATACACCGTCCCATCATTGCAAATGAAACTTCTGGGATCTTGTTTCGCCCATTAGGGTTACTGGAAATTATGGAGCAAAATTTAATATTAGTACATAGTTCACCTAGCCATCGTGATGAACTATTGGTAATCGATCCATGGTGTGGACAAACCAACACATCTATGTTTTGCAATGCTGGTCGGTTACATGGATTACTGCATATGGAATTAAACAGCTTGCCCGGTGCATCGCCGGTCAGTAGGATAGATTTACCAGCATATATCAGCTCTGTCACTATGCTGGCCGCATTGGCATCGGTGCCTACCTCATAAAGCTTATTGGCATCCTTCTTAGTTTTATCTTTCTCGGGATGCAAAAATCTGCACCATATACCACTAGAAGCATTACTAATGCCTTGTATAATTTTACTGAAGACTTGGTCAAGATCAAACTTGCCTTCAAATTTATAATTATAGACGCCATTATCATTTTTGTTACATTTATAGTACTTCACGCCACTGACGATGGAAAGGGCAGGAGTATTTTGCGGATCTTGCATTTGCCTTTGCAGATTTTGTATTTGTCTTTGCAGATCTTGCTCATATTGATTTTGCAGATCTTGTATTTGTCTTTGCAGATCTTGCATTTGCAGATCTTGAAATGTCGGAACATTATTGGCAACAATATCAAGGGTTTCCTTTATCCTGCGAAGGGCTTTAGTATCATTACTATCTGCTGTTAGATTTTCATTAATATTAGCACCAGATTTCAAAATATCCACGGTGCCGACAATCGCACCCCGGATGCGCTTGGGGCCACCCTCGGGATTGCATATCTTCGCTATGTCTTTAAAAACATTGACATGATCCTTATCCATATGGGTGAGCACAAACCATACATTTTGGACAGGAAAATTAGTATTGTTAATGATGGACCCTATATGCCCCTTGATAGGAGAGTTTTTCTTTTTCTGTATTAAAGTCAGCGACATTTTGAACTCCGGTGTCAAAAAATATGGCATTTTTGCCATAATCAGTATCAACGGTGACCAGAATACAGTTGGCCTGGCCCACATTGTACACATACATATCCAAATCGGCCCGTAGCCCAATGGCCCAGAGGCATGTGATACCAAATATTCAACTAACAATTAGTTTACCCCATCCATAATTTTTCATAATTTACCCTTCCAAATATTTATCCACAATCCTAAAATTCACTACTTTTATAAAATATGTTTAAGACCCTTAAAATCCTTTATGCTATGCCCAACGGGACCAACATTACCGTTATACTTTTTGATGAGATTTTCAAGCTCTTCTTTTACTAATTCTCTATATTTGCTGTTTTTTGTATCATTAT
>JAIRXD010000055.1 GCA_031268545.1 Puniceicoccales bacterium
TCAAAGAATGACAACATTTTTCGATACATTCCCGGAGCAAAAATTTCCATGGATTCCTCGCTGAGCACCACCGATGTGGAGATAAATTATCCGGCAAAACTGACCATCAAACTATGCTCAATTCCCTTCAGCGAAAGCTTCCAAAACATGAGAATCCTGATCATGTCCAATGTGACCAATGATATTCTACTGCACAAGAAAGAGCTGGAGGATGAACGGACCTCGTCGGTGCTACTGCTGGCGGCTAGCATAGCGCATGAGATTGGTAACCCACTGAATTCAATTCATTTACAACTCAAATTATTGGAGCAGACCGCTAAAAAATGTACTGTCAATGAACAAATTTCCGAATCCATAGAGATATGTCAGCAGGAAATTCTGAGACTGGACGGCATAATCAAAAATTTTCTACAGGCCATAAAACCCACTCCACCGGTCATGAGAGACCTGGATGTGTGCGACATCATCGGATCTGTTATCAAGCTCATGCACAGCGAGTTAGAAAACGCAAACATAGCACTGGCCCTAAGGTTCGAGGAACATACAAAAATCTCTGCCGATGCAGATCAACTTAAGCAGATGTTCTTCAATGTGTTAAAGAACGCCGTGGAAGCCATAGGCAGCAACGGTCACATTGATATAAAAGTATTTTCCGATGAGGAATTTTTGAAAATACAGATTTCGGGCAGCGGCATCGGCATAAATCCCAGGAATGTGGGCCACATTTTTGATCCATTTTTCACCTCTAAAAAAAATGGCAATGGCCTCGGAATGCTGATAATCCAGCGAATTCTACGCGCCCACAACGCCCGAATGGATATATCAAGCTGCGAAAATAGCGGCACCACGATCACTTTGGAATTCCCTCCGAAGACTAAAAGAGCTAAAATGTTGATAACAAAGTAGTTACTCGTCTTCAAGTTTCAGCTTCAAGAAAAGCAACGCGTCCAGTGCCACCCCATGATCAATCTCTCCACACCTTATTCTCTCCCAAATCCGATGGACCGGTATGGTCAAAACCGTGATTTCCTCCAATTTATCCAGGGCTTGCTCGCTCACCAATCGACAATTTTCTATAAAAACCGTATAGAGTTTGTTGTCCTGAATGGCCGGATTCGGATAAATGGTCGTCAACACCTTGGCATTTTCGCCACGGAATCCGGTTTCTTCGAGCAACTCCCTCTCGGCGGCGGCCACCGGACCCTCCCCGGCTTCTACTACGCCACCTGGTATTTCCAACGATATACGTTTGGTCCCGAATCGGAACTGTCTAATCAGCACTATGTTACCATCGGGCGTCAGGGCTAAAACCTGAACCCAATCAGGACAATGTAGGACAAAAAATTCACCAGACCTGCCATCTTTAGGATGGGTACATCGCTCACAGCCGACATTGAAAACGCTGCAACCAAAAACAAGCTTATCATCAATAATCTGCCATTTTTCCGGCCCTAGTTCATTCATAATTCCTAGTATAAATGTCAGACTTGGGCCAATAGTGCAACAAAATTTGTATTAAAAATATTTTTGAGTTGCCCAGGCTAATTCTAATCGCATCTTTACAGTCATGTTCGGCAGAAAACCGAAGAAACAAAACCCAAGATTCTTACTTGAGTTTGAGCTACAATTATCTGATATTCAAGATAAAATCGATAGTCTTGTCGAACAATCGAAAACATCAAAACGTGATTTTAGCAAAGAAATAGGCGAGCTCGAAACGGAGCTATCTCGGCTGGAGTTAAGCACCTATTCGAACCTTGCGGCCTGGCAAAAAATTCAGATCGCAAGGCATCCAAGCCGGCCCTATGCTCTGGATTTCATAGGCGGAATCTTCAGCAATTTTCAGGAATTTCACGGCGACAGGCTATTCGGTGACGACCGGGCAATCGTCGGTGGACCAGCTCTTCTGAACGGCCAACCAATGATGGTGATCGGCACCCAAAAGGGCCGAACGCTCAACGAAAATATTTCACGTAATTTTGGCTGCCCCTACCCAGAGGGTTATCGTAAGTCCCTGCGGCTGATGAAGTTAGCGGAAAAATTTTCGATGCCGATCCTGACGTTAATCGATACACCGGGAGCCTACCCAGGAATAGGTTCCGAGGAGCGTCATATGGCCGAGGCCCTGGCGGTCAACCTGAGAGAGATGAGCACCCTGGGGTTCGGATAATTTCGATGGTAACAAGCGAAGGAGTTTTTGCGGCGCCCTGGGATTGTCCTGCCCGATCGGCTCCTGATACTCCAAAATGCTTACTATTCAGTCATTTCGCCCGAGGGCTGCGCGGCCATCCTGTGGAAGGATAAAAATTTTGCCAACGAAGCCGCCGAAGCATTGCAACTTCACGCCAATAAATTGGTAGCCTTCGGTGTAGCAGATTATTCCATGACAACCATGTGCGGAATAATTGGCCACATGGGATACAGCAATGCCTCTCAGGTGGTGATCGACGGACTCGGCAGATTAGAATACAGAGGTTATGATTCTGCTGGATTGACAAGGGTTAGAAACCGCAGGTTTATGTGCCTGACAAAAGTTGCTAAAGTAGGTAATCTGGTCAAAGCCATTGAAAACCTGGGGTTCAGCGGAAATATTGGCATTGGCCACACCCGCTGGGCAACGCATGGTGTGGTATCCGAAGTAAATGAACATCCTCAACTAACCTCTGACGGTCTCT
>JAIRXD010000009.1 GCA_031268545.1 Puniceicoccales bacterium
AATCTAAGGACATTGGTAGATTCTAATGGCAATTCACATTATTATGATAACGAGGAAATTAATAATAATTTTGGTAAAACCCTAGAAGAAATTTCCAACCATACGAAAGAAATAGATAACATCAGAGATAATTCTGGGGCCTATGGAAATTTTGGATATCGAAAATAGGTCTATACAAATAATTCACTTTCAAAGAAAATGGATAGGGCTAATATGGGTTTGCAATCTGATAAACATTTAATAAAATTTTAGTAAAGGATTATGAAAACAAGGGGATTTACTTTAGCATTAATAATGGGATTTGCTGTGACCTGCGCCTTCGGCACTAAGCACAAAGGTCATAATGAATCGCAGGGCTTCAAGGATACTCCAATCACGGTTGCTCTAAATGTTATGGAAGAGTATCTGAAGTATTTCGGTGGCGAATATTGCAATACGTTGACCCAGCGAAAGGCGAAAACAATGGACAGATTGATGGATCTATATGTTAATCCGGAAAAAATAAAGGAAATGGAGAAAATCAAATTATCCAATATGCTTGGTGAAATTCAATCCAGAGTTTGCCCTTGTCTCAGGGCCCTTGATTCGGCCAATCATCCATCGTCCAAGTCCCTGTTTCGCCAAATTAATCTGAGAACTGAATATTTATTTCTGGCGATGACTATGGTGCTGATGAACCGTGAGAGGAGAAGTGACCTTGATAATAACCTTAATTACTGGGTGGAATATTTTGATAAAGATAAGTGTAATAAATACATAACCCTGGATGAGCTAATAGTACATGTCAAGAAATTGACAAAAAAAATCGAAAGGCTGGAGAAAGGCCAGGTGAAATCGTAATAAATTCTGTATCTGGTGCGAGCGAAGGGGTTCGAACCCTCAACATCCACCTTGGCAAGGTGGCACTCTGACAATTGAGTTACGCTCGCAGCAACTGCCACCAACTTGAAAAATTGATCAATATTAGTCAAGAATAAATGTGCTAATCAGGTGGTAAAATGGGGTAGGTGGCCGGTGATGAATTTTTCAATTCGACTTTTTTTTGTGAAGTATACCATTCATTGGGATGAGCGATGTCACAGTTAGATTACATGGCTATGAATCGATATCACAGTTTTCTGTCATCATTGATAATAAGATCGGCAGTCTTAATACATTGATGCAACTGTTTCATACCCATGATGAACCTATCCTAGCTATTTCCATGGTGGATCATGAAGATTTGGGTATTGTGAGGATTGTTCCAAGTTATCCCGAAGAGGTCAGGGAACTGCTACTGGCCCATTGCCTGAATTTTGTCGAAAAAAAACTCGTCGGCGTTGAATTGGTTTCGGTAAGTACCATCGCCGAGATAGTCCAGGCTATGGCAAATGCCAGGATAAATATAAATTATATCTACCCTCTGCTTGTACAAAAAAATGGATTTATGGCCGTTGTAATCGGTGTGGATGATCCACGAATAGCATCTATAGCATTGAGCAAGATTGGCTTGCTTGTCCTAGGCCAAAATGATCTTTCTCGGTAGTAAATTGGCCGAATTTAGGTTGACATAATTGATTTTATTTGCATAATAAATTCTATGAATGAGTATTTTCGATTGATTAATTTCATCCTTCTGTCTCTTGCAATGGGCTACAATGCAAATGCATGTGAAAGCTCCTGCTTCTTTGATGGCAAAGGCACGGGATCCGGTACCAGCTGTAGAAAGCCCAATTATGGAAAATTAAACTTCAATATACAGAACTGCAATGGGACATATTCCTGTGAAGTATGCTATAAAATTACATGCTGTGATAATAAATGCGAAAAGACCAATCAAGATTGTAAGAAAAAATGTAAAAATAAGAACATGGAAAAAAGGGTAGAGCTGTGGATGACTCCACAAAACCATAGCGATAATCTCGATTCAGTGGCCTGTGCAGATAATAAAATTTACGTCACAGCAAAAAGTGAGCACATGATTCATATATATGATGCCAGAAATGGTGTGCCTCTAGGAAAATTTGGCGGAAAAGGTAATGAATTTGGCCAATTTAACCGGCCCAATGGCATTGCGACTATGGATAATCTCCTTTTTGTCACCGAAAGAGATAACTCAAGGGTTCAGGTATTTTCACTTCCAAATTGTAGCTATGTCTGTACCTTTGGTGAAGATACCTTGGTTAGGCCCTATGGTATTTTTACCTGCAAGATTAACGGCTATTATCTGATCTATGTCACCGACGATGGCAAGGCCAAGAAGTCAGAAAATGACAATGCTAGGAGGATAGTTGTCTTTATTATGGATGAAGAAATGAATCAAATTGATCCGAAAAAATTTGAAATTAGTGATGAATTTGGTGTAGGAGAATTTGGAAAACTCGAGTCGATTTATGGTGATCTGGAAAGTTATACACTGCTGATTGCTGATGAAAAGAGTAACGAATTGAAATTATATTCCATGGATGGAAAATCTCTCAATAAGAAAATTAGCAGCGAATTTTTCTCCCAGGGAGACCCGGAAGGTGTCTGGTTCTTTAAAAAGGATGGTCGATCCTACTGGCTTGCCGTGGAACAGAGAAGAAAGAAAACGACCATATTCCATCTTTTTGATGCTAAGACACTTAATCATCTGAGATCGTTCTCGGGCATATATACGAAAAACACAGATGGCATATGTATCAATGAAACCGATAATGGGTTGGTTTTGTATGCGGTTAATGATGACCAGGCGGTAACTGCGTTTTCATTGGACTTTCTATAGGTAAGAATTTTGTAAATATTCATTGCGAACAGATTTTTTTATGTAGAATATAAGTGCTATGTGTTTATGCTATAGAATCTTATCAGTCATTTATTTTTTGGTGGTAGTGACTTGTAACGCCGAGGTGAAACTAATAATAAAGCCGGAAGATGGTGAAAAAACTCAGTTGGAAAATATAACTTTATATAACAGAAGGCTTAGCAATTTATTAAAAGTTTATGGCCGGGTGGCCGTTAAAATCCCCTTCGAATACAAGGAAGCGTTGCCATTGGCAATAGAAGCATTTCGCCTAAATATGGAGGGGAATTCTACAATGGAGATAGGATCAGATCCGACCATAGATTATGATAATTTTTTCGGATATTCCGTTTCACAGGTCATTGATAGTAGCCATATTGTAACCCTTAGTCGTGTGATTGGCGAAAATCCGGTGGTGTTTATTATCCAGGATGACAAAATTAGATCTTTTATCAAAAGATGCGGTTGTTTAAATTTGTCTTCCATTCCTCTGCCAGAAGATCAATATCAGGATGATGTGCTAGGAAAATTTAAAAATCTTGACAATGCCATTTGGTTATTGAAATCTAGTAGAGATCTAAGCGGAGATGATCTGTGTATTTTGCTCAAAGACCATAGTCATATTAATGCAGAATTTTCTAATGATGAGGCCGATGATGGATCAGAATTTTCACAGCATATATCTACAAGAGATTACCATATAATAGAAGGAACCAATCCGCATGAATATAAAAATTGTGAATGTCAGACAGTTGAGCAAGAGTGTTTTTGTAAAAAAATCACCAGAGTGTTGAAGTCCAAGAGTACCATGAAATATTATATTGGCGCTGGTGCAGTACTGTGTTCCATCGCATTGCATTACTATTGCCCCATGGTCACTTCGGCGATCAATAAAATGGCCAATGGAGTTGCCTGTGTCCTGAAATCCGGTGCGATTTCCACCTATAATGGTTTTAAATCAGTCTATAATTTTATGGGTAATTTTTTCTGCAGCCCTTTTAAAAATAAAACTCATGATGGATTTATCTGTAATGAGAAAGGAAATTGCTGTAAATTTTACAAAGCTTGCCAGTAGCAAGAATAAAAAATATTGTAAATCTTAAGTGGGTTTTGTTAATAGAATAAAAGGTCATAGCTTTAAATCTGATGTATTTGGGATCATGGTAGTACAATGGGCGTTATAGGTTTTTTCAGTTCATTATTATCTAGCAGGAGAAAGATGGCTAATCTTTTTAGCAAGATTCCTGATGGTACATTATCCAAGAGTTCTCTTAGAAATATCAGAGAATGGTATGCTTGCGATGATCCTCAAAAAATTATCCAAGAGGTGATTTTTGAGCTGGCTAATGCCGGTGAGTTCAACGAATTAAATAACAGGTTTTTTAAAACCCTAACCTTCGGGACCGGTGGCATCCGTGGCCGTACTGTGGGTGATTATATCACCATGGCAGAGAATGGAAAAAGCCCAAATGCTTCGCCGGAGTTTCCGGCCATTGGTAGTACTTGTTTAAACCACTTCAATATCATTCGAGCCACCATGTCGTTACATAAATATTGTAAAAAAGTAATGGATTCTCAGGGCCATAAACTGCTATTGGTGGTGGCCTAAGATGTGAGACTTTTTTCAAAATTCTTTGCAGAGATCACAGCTAAAACCTGGGAGTATCTCGGTGGCGAAGCGATGGTTTTTGCCGGACCAAGATCCACACCCCAGCTGAGTTTTTCCGTTAGACATTTCAAGGCCATTGCCGGAGTTGTTATTACTGCCAGTCACAATCCCTATTATGACAATGGCTATAAGGCCTACTTTGCCGATGGTGCTCAGGTGATAGACCCTTCGGCTGCTGCCATAATAGAGAATTTTTCCCAGACTAGGCTGTCGGACAGTATGGCCATATTTAAGGCCATCGAAGCCAAAGAGTTTATAAATATCATAGATCCAAAAAATGAAGAGCCCTATCTGGATGCGGTTAGGGACTCGGTCCTGGATGTGGCTTTAATGAAGAATTGTAGTCGGAAGGTTGTTTTCACTCCATTGCATGGCACCGGAGATCTGGCGGCGCTGCCAGTTCTAAAATCGCTTGGAGTGGAAGTTGTTTGTGTAGAGGAGCAAATGACACATGATCCGATGTTTAGCACTGTTAAATCCCCGAATCCGGAGAATTTCGATTCGCTGAAGTTAGCCATTGACCGCGCCAATGCCGTTGGCGCTGACCTGGTGATTGCGACGGATCCGGATGCCGATCGCATGGCCATTGCCGCTAGAAATAACCATGGAGAGTTCGAAAAATTTTCTGGAAATCTGACCGGAGCCCTTTTGCTTGAACATCGGATTAGGAAGATGAAAAAGTTGGGCATTTTACCTAAAAATGGAGCCAAAAATGCCGTGGTGTTGAAGACCTTTGTCACCACTCCTCTCATCGAAAAAATAGCCGCCAACCACGGCCTGAAGTGTATAAATACGCTTACTGGATTTAAATGGCTAGGCAATAAAATCAATGATTATGCGCTGCGGTTGATGGAAAAGGTCGGCGATGCCTACGCCGGTTACGATGATATCGAAATCAGTGAAAGAAGAAAACTTTTGCTCAAACACAGTCAATTTTGTGTTTTTAGCTGTGAGGAGAGCTATGGTTGTTTAGCCAGCGATGTGGTCCGAGATAAAGATGCAAACGCCGCAGCGGCGATGGCCTGCGAAATGATGGCGGATCTGGGCACAAAAACATTGGTGGATTTTCGCGATGAAATTCAATCCATTTATGGCTATCATGATGATGCATTGTTAAATATATACTATGAGGGTTCCAGTGGCGTAGAGAGGATCAGGAATATTTTAAATTCCTACAGAAAAGATCCGCCGATAATTGTAAATGGACAGAAGGTGATCAAGATTTGTGATTTTTTAAAGGACTCCATTCAGGATGCAGATGGTTGTACGGTGCCCCGTGAGGATTTTTTATTCCTTGAACTAGAAAATGGCGATACCTATGCGGTGCGCGGTAGCGGTACCGAGCCAAAGATAAAGTTTTATATATTTTGCAGTGCCACCGAGATGGGTTCCAAAATGTCCAACAATGTCATTGGCCAGGTAAAATCCAGGGTGGATTCATTGAAAAATTTTCTCGAAGCCGATGTTAATACCCGTTCCGATGGTTAAAGTTAAGATTGTTTTAGCTTTTTAATATACTTTGGCTCTTTCTCTTGACCTGATGGCGAAGTTTCCTTAGAAGTGGATAGCTCGGAGAGATGGCTGAGTGGTCGAAAGCGCCTTCCTGCTAAGAAGGTAGCCTCATAAAACGGGGCTCGAGGGTTCGAATCCCTCTCTCTCCGCCAGCGATTTTACCTTTCATCGATTTAAAAAAAAATTAATCCAGCATAAGATTCATGCTGTTAGACACACGTTTGTTCTCCATTGTAAATTGACATAGGTCCATATTATACTATAATCAATTTCATGGATGGATATAGTGATAAGAAAATATTTATTGCAGCTATTATGCTCATGTTTGTTCAGGTTTCCCCGTATAGCAATGGGCTTCCTGACAATAAATCCTATGATAAGATGAGTAAGGATGAAAAGAGAGTATTCCAAAAATATGTGGCAGAGGAGGCCATGAGAAAAGTAAAGAGTAAGAATCCTAAAAAATGGCATATGGATGAAGGCGAAAATGAAAAACATAAAGGTGTGGTAAAAATGGCCATTCAAAATGGCAATGAAGTTCCTAGCAATAAACACTATAATCAGATGAGTGAGTATGAAAAGATAGTATTCAAAAAATATGTGGCAGAGAAGGCCGCTGCCGAGAGTTATAAATTAAAAGAAATAAGGGATAAAAAACTGGAAGAGGAGAAACAGAGATATGATAATGAAATATATCTATTGAAAAGCCAGGAGCCAGATATTTTCAATTTATTAAAGGATAGGTTGGATAGCATTACAACCATAAGTCTGGACAACCCGATCGACCTGGTCCAGCTTACAAAAGAACAGAAATTTGAAAATTTCCCAAGACCAAATATAACTCCTGCCCAATATAAAAATATTATCGTTCAGGAAACACATCTGCCGAGTGTCAATGAACAAAAAATTCTACAAAGAGATCTTAAATCTGCTTTCGCTGTATCCTTGGACATTAGTGAAAATCTTAGAAAGATTGCGCGGGGTTTCCATGAAAAGAAAGCAGAGATTTTTAAAAACCAACCTAAGATGGAAAGAGTTTTTGATGAACTATTTGAGCAGATAGACGCAAAGGTTTTTGCAATTAGATCAGAAGAACTTGGACCCTATATTTCTGATAAATCAAAATTGGACCAAATAAAAATTCTTGCATTGAGGGGACAGGAATCATATCTGAGAACCCAATATCAGGTCATGGAATTTCTTGGAAATCTATTGGACGACCAGAACCCCGGAGCCATTAAAGCTACCCTTGATGTATTTGAAGAATTATCTATCTATAATGGTGTAGATAAACCCTTAGCTGATATAGTGAAGAACGCATTTGGCTATGAAATTTCAGAATGTCCAAACGTTATGGTGGACAGTCATTTTGCTATCAGTATGGATTCCATCCTAAAGGAAACTGGAAATAAATTTATCAATGAGGCTAGAAGGATTACTGCACGCCGTGCTAATCTAAAAAAAGATTCAGCATTTATGGGCTTAGTAGAGTCCGTTGAGGTTTGGAGAAAGGCAGTGAAAAATATCAATGAAAGAATTGCCAATTTCTATGAAAAAATATCTTTACCGCAAGATGGAAGTAAATTGCTTGACCCTCAACTTCGGGGACATTTCATAAAGATGATCGATAGGTCTCCGTTCTCAGATTTATTTGATATATCTTATTACAAGGATGTTCCCACGATGGCAAAGGGAATTCTTATAAGGATGCCTAAAGAAGTTTTGGATTCCATTAGAACGTTCAATCAATGTAGAATCCAGTCCTATGAATCCAGTAATTTCTTTAAAGCCCTAGGTTCATTCATCGATGAACTTTTAGTAATTCCTTCGGAAGTGCGCAGGCTGCAGGAAAAAATTGCTGAGGTTAGGAATTTTTTAATCGAGTATAAATAATATCCATTCCATTAGATATAACTAAAACCTCAGTTCCGTTTGGAGCTGAGATTTTTTATTGGCCACAGCGACCGATGGCCTGGTTATCGATGTCAAGGAAATGTAAAAATTAATCCAGTGGTTGCTTTGGCCAGAGTTGTGGCTATAGAATAGGGTACTATGAAAACAAAAAGTGTTTTATTGATGGCCCTATTGGGATTGACTAATGATTATAATTGTTATGCTAGCGGGAAGCCGCCGATGATTCTAGCCCAATCGGAGCAATCGAATGAGTCGGATGAATCCAGCGATTATTCCGACGGAATGATTGAGGAAGAGGACAGCAGCGGAGAAGAGGAGGAGGAGGAAGAAGTGAAAGAAACTGTAAAATTTTCTCGATTTTTCCAGCCTCCGAAGCCAGAGCCTGTGGATCCAATTCTGAATGATCTTTCCGGTAGTATAATTACGAAGCTAGATCATTGGGCATTGCGTAGTAGTATATGTGCTCTTATAAGTCAAAAAGTTGGAAGGAAGCCATATAACTTCAAAGAGGAAGACATGGAAAGGGACTGGGAATTTATAGTGAGGTATATCTTTGATGCACTAAGACCAAACTGCGATGAATTGAGTTTGGTAGGTAACATTATGATATTAAACCCAAAAATGAATGAAGATCTTACTATTATATATAACTGTAACGAAGAGCAAATGATGGAATTACAGGATTTATATGATGAATTTATTAGTAAATGTGATCCAGCCAAGATACGGTTATATTTTAAACATGCTGATATGTGCATAGCTGAGTGTCGTTTTTCCAATGATCGGAACTATGATGATGATTGGCAAAGCCGAAGGGAATTTTGGGCTGAAAAGCTGAGACACTCCCTGGATGACATAGATAATGAGGGGGATTTGGATGAATTATTAAGACATATAGATCTTACCGGCCTTACAAGGTTTTATGACGATGAATATGATCAGGGGAGTGTAGATTTATACAATGATATGCAAAATAGGATCAGCGAAGCGAGAAGGAGGCTAGGAAATCATGATTAGCTAGGAAATTTTAGTTAATTGGATGGGAATTTTTTACTATGAAAACAAAAACAGAGAAAAAATATATGATGGGCGGAGCATGGGGTTTCTATGCACTGCTCTGGGTGATTCTAGGAAGTCTGTGCTACACACCTTCCTATTCAGCGGATACTACTATTAAGATTCAGAGTGCTGTACTAAAAGATATCCAGATTCTGAATGATAGATTTAATAATCCTGATAAAGTCAAAGATAACGAATTAAAAGAGATTTATAAAAAATTCAACAATCACAATGTACTTATAGCTCCGGATATGGAAGGCTATTCGGTGTACATCTCGGGCTTCGGTGTATTGATGAACAGTACTGAAAAAACAGCAATGCAAAACGACTTGTCGGGGGCTATAAATAGTATTGGTCAAGGCAACAAAACTGTCAATGTCTTCGATATGCTGGACATTTCCTGCTTGGCATATAATGAAGGTAACCAAGATCCGATCAATGCTGATACACTGCGCAATGAAGTTTGCACAGAAGGTATAAATTTGTATGAATTATATGGAGTATTTAGATTATTGAGGGTAATCAAAAATTGGACAACCGAAATAACTTGAGAGCATAAAC
>JAIRXD010000028.1 GCA_031268545.1 Puniceicoccales bacterium
CCATGGCTTCCGCCGAACCTCCATTGGCAATTATTTCCTGCGAGATCCTTGAACAGCTTTCCATAGAACGGCTTATGCATACGACATGGGCACCATCTCTTGCTAATTCCCTAGCAATACCTTCGCCTATACCTCTACTCGCTCCGGTAACCACCGCTACACGATCTGTGAAAGCCGAACTTGACATGAACTCATATTGATAATAACGAAACCTAACCAGTCAATAGCCAATCATTAAATCTCATCCAGGCTGGAGCAGAACCACCGTCTCAATATGTCTTGTCTGAGGGAATAGATCAAAGGGCTGGATTTCTACAACTCTATATCCTTCTTGCAAAAGTAAATAAACATCCCTGGCCTGGCTATCTGGAGCACAGGAAACATAGACTAAATTTTTTGGCCTAAAGGCCACCAATTGTTTAATAAATTCACGGCTACAACCACTGCGCGGAGGATCTAAAATCACCGAAGAATTTTCAGCAGAAAAGTCAACATTTTCGAAGATTTTTCCGGCATCACCGACAATAAAATCCAGATTTTTAGTACAATTTTCTTTGGAATTTCTTCGGGCTAAATTCACCGCATTTTCAGCTATCTCTATGCCAATTACCCGGTCAAATTTATGGCTTCCGCAAACGCTAAACAATCCAACGCCACAGTACACATCCAGGAGATTTTTCACATCATCTTTGGTAGCTTTTTCCAGAACAAATTCCACAAACCTAGATAAAATATAGGAATTATTTTGAAAAAATTCACCGGCCTTAAAATAAAACCTATGGCCAGCAACCTGTTCCATGACAATTTCATTATTGTTTGAGGTTACATAACCAGCAGCCTCTCTCAACAGAAGTGTACCACCATTTTTGTGTTTTCTGGCCAAAATCTCCTGCTTCATTGGACCGATGGCAGCATTAATTCCTTCGGTGGCAATGGGACAGGCATCTACATCGATGATATGATATCTACTGCCTAATTTCAAAAATCCCAGATTGCACTGATTATTTCTGGGCCTTTCGAAATGTGGCGTTATTTTTGATCTATAATTATATTCTTTTGGCGATGGTATTATATCATTTACCGAAATCTCAACTTTGGCCAATTTTTTAAATAACTCTTTGGTTTGCTTAGTCTTTAGGCTCAGCTGAGTCTCGTAGTTCATATGCTGATATTGGCATCCTCCACATTGGCCAAACAACGGACATTTTGGCAAAACTCGTTGAGCCGATGGTTTGATAATACTGACCAGATCAGCCTCGGAATAGTTTTTGTGATTTCTAAAAATCCTTACCCTAACCTCTTCTCCTATAATTACTCCCGGAACCATTACCACCCAGCTATCCAGCCGACCAATACCCATTCCAAGGTTGGTTATATTATCTATGGTCAGATCCAGCTCCTGGTGATAATCGAAAGGCACCGGAATAAAATTTCGCGGATTATTATTCATTGCTCAAATCACGTACAAATTTCAACCAAGTCAACCAATGAAGTGATTTTGGAAATTTTGACAAAATTTATCAACAACAATGCCGAGGCCAAAGCATCGTATAGAGCATTATGTGGCTTACATTTATCCACTGAACAATACTTGCCAGAAACTTCATTAAGAGCTGGATGCAGATCCATGCTATCTATCAATGCCATCAGAGAGTAATCCCCAATATTCGGTAAGCATCTCCGGTAAAGCAACTTCGTATCAAGCCAAGGCCCCCACGAACCAGTCAATCCATTGGTATAAAATTTTAAAACTAGGCCAGGGGTCGGTAGGTAGCTACGCAGCAAAGACTTCTCAGTCTGGGCCGAATGGGCACAGAAGATTCCGGATTTACGCAGGTAAACGAATTTCGAAATATGCTCACCAAATTCACCTATACCGCCAAATTCGTTATTTATCCGGGAGTGCGTCCTAAAATCTCTGAAGACAAAAGTCTTGGCCTTTGATTTGCATCCAATTCCAACACAGTTAGATATCCTCATATCAACCAAGGTGACTAAGCCAAATTCCAGGACTCCAAACTCTCGATTTCCTTCGAAATCCAGCACATGTATCGTTCCGAACATCTAGGATTTGAGTATCTTAATGAAAGCATCCTGGGGTATGGAAATTTTGCCAATCTGCTTCATACGCTTCTTGCCCTCTTTCTGCCTGTCGAGTAGCTTTCTCTTCCGGGAAATATCGCCACCATAGCACTTGGCCGTCACATCTTTTCTCATGGCACTGATGGTCTCCCTGGCGATTATTGTGCCACCTATGGCAGCCTGAATTGCAACGCTAAACAGTTGCCGAGGAAGAATTTGTTTTAATTTTTCACATATTTCACGGCCTCTTGCCAGGGCCTTGTTTCGGTGAACTATGGAAGAAAATGCATCGATGGGATCACCGGCAACCAAAATATCGAGTCTTACCAAATCGGCAGTTACATAGTCACCAAGTTCATAATCCATTGATCCATAACCTTTTGTAATACTTTTCAGTCTATCATTAAAATCCACCAATATATCACTCAATGGCAATTCGCAGAGCAAAACCAATCTACCAGCACTCACCACATCGGTCCTTTTACAGGAGCCACGTTTTTCTGTTATCAGGGCCAGCATATCGCCAATGGATTCATTTGGTATATGGATCGTGGCCATTATCAAAGGTTCCTGGATATAATCTATGGCGGATGGATCCGGAAGATGCAGTGGATTATCCACTTCGTCCATCACTCCATCGGTCCTCATCACTCTATAAACCACACTTGGGTAAGTGGAAATCACATCCAGGTCATACTCCCGGCGAATCCTTTCCTGGACGATTTCCATATGTAGTAAGCCCAGAAATCCACATCGAAACCCGAAGCCAAGGGCAATCGAATTCTCCAATTGATACACCAGTGCCGAATCATTCAGTTGCAGCTTCGCCATTGCCGATTTCAGCTTTTCATAGTCCGAAGCATCGATGGGATATATGCCACTAAACACCATGGGCCGCACTTCCTTATAACCCGGCAGCATTTCAGTGGCTGGATTTTTAGCCAAGGTAATGGTGTCCCCGGTCTTCACATCGGTCACCAATTTTATGCTGGTCACTATATAGCCCACCTGGCCGGCCACCAGCTTTCCAGTCCGGAACATTTTTGGTGAAAAAACACCAACCTCTTTGACCTGAGCCTGCTGAGCTTTACTCATCAGCAATATTTCGTTACCTTCGGAAATTTCTCCGGAAAATACCCGCAGATAGCAAATAACTCCACGGTAGGAATCGAACATGGAATCGAATACAAGGCATCGGGTTTTGGGATACTCCGAACCTTTGGGCTTGGGAATGCGCTCAACAATACTGCTCAAAATTTCATCTATTCCGGTGCCAGACTTGGCGCTGGCAAAAATAACCTCCTCCTTGGGAATGGCTAAAATATCCTCGAGCTGTGCAATAACATGTTCCGGCTGAGCACTTGGTAAATCGATTTTATTTAAAACCGGAATTATGGTCAAACCCTGGGCCATGGCCAAATTGGCGTTCGCAACGGTTTGGGCTTCTATGCCCTGACTCGCATCCACCAGCAGCAATGCTCCTTCGCAGGCAGCCAAACTCCTGGACACCTCGTAGGAAAAATCCACATGACCCGGAGTATCTATCAAATTAAACATATATTCTCGGCCGTTGGAATCCAGATATTTCATGGTCACCGGATGGCACTTTATGGTGATCCCTCGCTCCCGTTCCAAGTCCATGGAATCGAGCAATTGATCTTGCATTTCCCGTTTTTGAACCGTATGAGTACGCTCAAGCAAACGGTCCGACAGCGTGGTTTTACCGTGGTCCACATGGGCAATTATACAAAAATTGCGTATCGATTTTATGTCATTCATTCCGAGGTTTGTCAGCAAATCTAAATGTGAAATTAATTTTGCAACGATAATCAGGTAATATATATATGCAGTTTCTGCTTGATTTTGAATTAGCATAAATATTTATCTCCCCATGGCTTCGCCGACAGATATAAGGAAAGGACGCGTATTACTATACCAAGGGGCTCCACATCTCATTTTAGAAATGCTACATAGAACCCAGGGACGCCAGGCTGGTTTTGTCCAGGTAACCATGAGAAACTTGAGTTCCGGTGCGTCAACAACCACAAAATTTCGATCCACCGATAGTGTCGAGTTTTGTCATGTCTCAACAAAAACTATGGAATTTTCCTATACGGACCATGAAGAGTTCCATTTCATGAATTCTGAAACCTATGAAGATATAGTTTTATCAAAAACCATCGTCGAGGATCAAAAAAAGTTTCTCGTCGAAGGTCATGGATATGACGTGCTATTCGTTGATGACAAAGCAGTACAGGTACAATTACCGGCTTCGGTGGAAATGAAGGTAATCGATTCTCCGGAAGGACTTCGCGGCGACTCGGTTTCCGGCGCCCAGAAACCAGCTACATTGGAAAGCGGTCTTGTGGTACAGGTTCCATTATTTGTAAAAAATGGCGACATCATCAAAATCAGCACCGATGAATGTAAATATCTCGGAAGGGCTTAATGGCTGCATTTTATTCCGACCCAGGCCTATGTTTTTATTTGCAAAATTCAGCATAAAATCATTCTTTGAAAAAAATGGATAAATTGGATCACATGTTTGAGATGCAGACTGACCTTACAAAGCGGATTGGTGTCAACAATATGGATCTGGATGAACAAGGCAAGATAGAATGGATCTTAAATTATTCTAGGGCTATGCAGCAAGAACTTGCCGAGCTTATTGATTCGACTCCATGGAAATGGTGGGCAAAGTATCAAATGTTTAATGAACAAAATGCCCGGGTGGAAATTATAGATCTGTTCCATTTTTTGATCGCCATGGCCCAGGCCCTTGGCATGACCGCCGACGATCTCTATGATATTTATTGTAAAAAAAATAAAATAAACCACCAGAGACAGGACTCCGGTTATATTACAAAAGATGAACACGATTCTGAAAATATTTAAATCATTGCAGGTTCTGTTATTTTTAGCTGTACTATTGGCAACTTCATGCACCACAGGTACCAGTAACAAGTTGCCGTTAACAAAGATGCAACCACAAAACATGGATCAGCTAATCCTGGATCAAAAAAAACCGACTATGTCAACAAAATCAAAATCCATGGTCACCGAACTGGATATCGGTATATTTGCCACAGCTCTAGATAGGCCAGTGGAAAAGCAACTAATCCAAAACAAAATCCACAGCACATCCGGGATTAATACCGGCCTATCCTGGCCCACGGATACCTGCTTTCTCCAGGACCTAAATTCCATGGAAAAGTATTTACAGCCAACCGAATCTGGAAG
>JAIRXD010000062.1 GCA_031268545.1 Puniceicoccales bacterium
TGAAGGGGATGCGAGTGGCGACTATTATAACAAATGTGGGCAGTATTCTTGGAACTTTTGTGCCGGGAATACTGATCATTGGGCTTGGAAGTCTCTGGGTTGCAACCGGGAGGCGTTCCAATGTAGAGCTCAGCTTCGCTAAGATTATTCCTGAATTATCCGGGCCTGCGCAGTTGGTTTTATTTTTAAATGTGATGCTTGGCTTTGCAGGTTTGGAGATGTCAGCTTCGCATGCCGGTGATGTGAAGAATCCTCAGCGGGATTTTCCGAGGGCAATTTTACTTTCATCTTTGTTGATTTTTGCCCTATCGGTCCTTGGGTCGATGGCGATTGCCATAGCGATTCCGGCGGAACGGTTGACATTGGAAACCGGAGTTATTGATACAGTGGATGTGCTGTTGACGGATTTTGGACTGAAGTGGCTTAGTCCTGTGGTGGCCGGAATGATGATATTTGGCATGGTTGCCTGGTTTGTTACCTGGGTATCTGGGCCGCCTCGGGGGATGTTAGCTACAGCTAAAACCGGCAATTTGCCTTTAATATTGCAAAAGGTGAACCCGGAGGGTATGCCGTCGGCGATAATGATATTTCAGGCGTTGGTCATAACTTTGGCATCTTTTATATTTGTTTTGGTGCCGTCGGTGGAGACCTGTTTTTGGATTTTGGTGGCGATTTCTACCCAGGCGTCCTTGTTGATGTATATTTTGATGTATATTTCGGCCATAATATTGAGATACAAGTATCCAGATGTGGTGAGAGGTTATCGGGTACCTTTTGGAAATATTGGCATGATAACCGTTGGTGTTATTGGTGCAGTGGTGTGTTTAGTATGTTATTTTATAGGGTTCATACCACCGGATGGATTTGAAATCGGTAATACTGCTTTGTATGTGGCGATGGTGGTCGTTGGTAATCTATTGGTTGTTGTCCTTCCGTTTATCCTTTCTATGTTTCGTAAGCCGCAGTGGAAGAAGGAGATCATTATTGCCGAATAGGTTGTCGGTTGATAAATATAAGGTTGAAAAGTTATTAAATTTTTCCAACATTGGGCTATGTGTCGTGAATTGCGTGAATAATTAATGGCAAATATTTCATTTAAAGGTGGCGGTTTCGGTAAAAAGGGCCCATGGAGGAATTTTACCAGAAAGAATGATAGGATAAAGGCGAAGGAAGTTCGCGTGATAGGTTCGGATGGCAATCAGCTTGGTGTGATGGAAACCGGAGCAGCCATCGCTCTTGCCAAGCAGGAAGGTCTTGATTTGGTGGAAATTAGTGCCAGTGCAAGTCCTCCGGTGTGCAAGATTGTGGATTTCGGGAAATATAAGTATGATGAGGGAAAAAAGCAAAAATCAGGCAAGACGACTTCAACGAAGATCAAGGAGGTAAAGTTTCGATTTTGTACTGAAGAGCATGATTATCAAACAAAATTGAGACATGTGCTGGATTTTTTGATCGATGGCAACAAGGTTAAGATAGGCGTGGTATTCCGGGGACGCGAGATGGACCTCACAAATTTGGGGTTTAATTTAATAAAAAAAGTGGCCGAAGATGCTAAGGAATTTGGCGTGCCGGATAGCGAGCCGAGATTGGCTGGGCGTATGGTATTGCTGAGTTTATCGCCGGTAAAATCGACGAAAAAAAAGATTGCAATTTGTCCTGAAAAAGATCTTAATAACGGGCTTGAGTTATAAGCCTATGTCTTTCAAGGTATTTTTATTTGCTTCCATTTTTATTTGCGCAGCCTATGTGGCGAGTTGTCAGGAAAAATCGTCGAAGGTTGGGGCTGCACAAAAATCGAAACTTGTTTGCATAAAAAATGCGGGAACGGAGTATGTTTCTCTGGAATCCATTGCAAAAGATTTTGATGCGGAAATTGTTAGGAGTGGCTATAGTGTTACCATTTCCAAGTCCGGTGTGATTGCTAAATTCGTTTCGAAGGATAGATATTTTTATTATAATGACTGCAAATTATTCATTTGCAACCCTATCTTGTTGTGGAAGAAGAAGTTATATCTGGCAATGAATGATTATGAATCCTATGTTCAGCCGATGTTTTCACCGAAGGTAATTGCAAATTCTACGCCTGGATTGAAGACAATTGTCATAGACCCTGGCCATGGCGGTAAGGATAGTGGAACGGTGAATCGCCTCCATAGGCTGGAGGAAAAAAATCTCACATTGGCGGTGGCGAAGATTGTGCAAGCTGAACTTAAGTTGTTGGGATTTAACGCGATACTTACAAGAAATAGCGATGTTCACAGGGAATTAGCTGATCGGGTGGCTGACGCGAATAGTGTAAAGGCGGATTTTTTTGTGAGTATACATTTCAACTCTGCTGACTCCAAATCGGCGAGAGGTGTGGAGATTTTTACGCTGACGCCGGCTGGCCAACCTTCTTCTTATAGTTCCAACAGAACGGCTTCTGATTCAGTGTCCTTTGCTGGAAATGAATTTGATCACTGGAATACGATTGCCGGATATTCGATGCTCTATTCGATGAAGCAGCGGCTTAAGTTCAGTGATCGTGGGGTCAAACATGCCAGGTTTGAGGTTTTAAAAAGGCTTTCTTGTCCTGGAATTTTGATAGAAACCGAATTTCTTTCTAATAATGTTGTGGCTAAATTATTTACGACACAGGATTATATAGAGAACACAGCTTTGGCCATAGTGAATGGTGTCTATCGTTATTATCTTAACATCAACGCTATAAGTAAGTTAAGGTCATAATCTTTGATTAGTTGCATTAATTTCTTAGATTCTATTATGGGTGATTATGAATTGTAAGTGTCATTTTTGTGGTAAGCCGGCGGCGGTGCATGTTACTCAGGTTATTAATGACAGCATGCAAAATGTGTATTTGTGCAGTAACTGCGCTCAAAAGCATGGTATGTTTGATCCGGATAGCTCTCATCTGTCGATACTTAAGAATATCAGCGGGGCATTGGTAAGCAAGATGCAGGCGTTTTCTTTCAGCCCGATTTTGAGTTGCAGTAAATGTGGATTTTCGTTGGCAGACTACAAAGAAACTGGCCTTGTGGGCTGTTCAGCATGCTATTTGGAGATGTATGATTTCATGATAAAGACGATCGAAAATTTACAAAAAAGCACTGAATATTTGGGTAAAGTTCCAAGTAATATGAACTATAAGTCATTGAATCACAATGGTAAAGCTGATTTGCGCGAATCCCTTGAGGAGGCTCTGAGGGTTGCGATCGACGAGGAGAGATACGAGGATGCGGCGAGAATAAGGGATCGGCTGAGGGCGTCGTTTGGATGAAAAGCGTAAAGCAATTTTTGTTGAATAGTGGTGAATTTTTTGGTGATATTGGCCAGCAAAAGGATATCGTTTTGAGCTCGAGAATTAGATTGGCGCGAAATTTGGCAAATCACAAATTCCCGAACTGGGCTAACGATGCTGAGCGGGATAATATTGCCGAGGTTGCTAAATCTAAGTTGAACGGACTGAAGCAGTTAAATGGCGGTGTTTTTTTTAAGATCAGCAGTCTAAAGGATTATGAAAAGCTGGCGTTGTGCGAGCACTATATGATAAGTAAGGATCTGTCGTTATCCGGATCCTGGGTGGCCTGCAGTGTGGATCAGGCTCTTTCGGTCATGATCAATGAAGAGGATCACCTTCGAATACAAGTACTTAGGGGTGGTATGGGACTGAAGGCGCTTTGGAAAATCATAGGTACAATCGATGACGATTTGGATGGTGGCGATTTTGCTTTTGATGAAAAAATCGGCTATTTAACGGCCTGCCCGACGAATATTGGCACCGGCATGCGGGCGTCGGTCATGATGCATCTCCCTGGGCTGGTGATAAATAAGCAAATTCAGTACACAATAGATGCACTCAACAAGGTTGGCGTTACGGTTCGTGGTACCCTTGGCGAAGGGACGGAGGCTTTTGGTAACATTTTTCAGGTGTCGAACCAACACACGCTTGGTCTGTCGGAGCAGGATATAATAGTGAAGATAGAGCATGTGGCTAAGACAGTTATGGAACACGAAGAGGTTGCGAGAGACCAAATTTTCAAGTCTTCGAAGGCCTTTATTTTGGACAAAATATGCAGAGCTCATGGGATTTTGCGGTCTTGTTACAGGGTCGGAGGAGCCGAATCATTCGAGCTTTTATCTCTGATGAGATTGGCTTCGGAGCGCGGAATTTTGCCAATATCCTACAGAAATGGCATTGACAGATATATGCTTGAGATACAAAAGGGCCACTTGATGGTATTTTCCGATGATGCCGCTATTTCGGAAGTCAGAGATGTAATGCGGGCAAAAATATTACGTAAGTTCTTCTCTGATATAGATATATCGATAGATTGATCACCGAAAAATATTCCATTTTTTCAGGATATCCATAAAAGTTCCTGTTTTTATAGCTTCCCTTATTTTTTTCACAAAACTGCTCATAAATTCTATATTATGTATCGCAAGTAATTGTCCTCCAAGCAGTTCTTTCGCTTTGAATAGATAATGAATATATGCTTTGGTGAAATTTTTACAACAATAGCAATTACAATTTTCATCAATGGGCGACAGATCTTCGGAAAATTTAGAGTTTTTGATATTTATAAACTCTTTGCCATCAGCATGTTGTGGTTCGAGTATGGCGCCACCATGTCTTGCCAATCTGGTCGGGTGAACACAATCGAATGTATCTATTCCGCAGGTAATTCCGTGGATGATATCGCCCAGGCCGCATATGCCAAGAAGATGCGTAGGTTTTTGATTATCAACATATTGGCATGTCATATGCACAATTTCATGCATTTGACTTTTCGATTCGCCGAGGCTTCCTCCTATGGCCTGGCCAAAAAAGTAATTATTGTTGACAAATTCCGCGCTAGTTTTCCTAAGGTCCTCATACACACCACCTTGAATTATGCCGTATAGGGCTTGCATTGACGTATCATGCTTTTTGAATTCCACCAAGCTTCGCAATTCCCAGCGATGGCTCATGTTCATCGAGCGTTCGGTATATAACCTATTGGTGTGGAATGGGGTACATTCATCAAGGGCCAATATTATATCGGCTCCGAGTTGGCATTGAGTTTTTATCGATCCTTCCGGGGTCAGCAGGCAAGTGCGGCCATCGATATATGATCTAAAAGTAGCGCCGATTTCATCTATTTTGAGAAGTGTTTTGGGTCTTACACCGCTACTTTTCCCTTTGATTTCCGCAGTAACACCGCCATGGCCGAGGCTAAATATCTGAAATCCGCCGGAGTCGGTGAACATTGGGCCGTTCCAATTCAACATCTTATGTAACCCTCCGTGCTTTTGGACGAGATTGCCTCCGGGTTGCAAAAAAAGATGATAGGTATTGCACAAAATTATATCGGCTCCGGCACTTTTAACTTGCTGGGTCGTCACAGATTTCATAGCACCTTTGGTGGCACAGAAAACGAAATTTGGCGTCTCTATTTTGCCGTGGGGCGTTTGGAGAAGCCCAGATCGGGCATTGGATGTGGCATCCCTGTGTGTAATTTTGTAGCTAAGGTTTTCGTACATTATA
>JAIRXD010000078.1 GCA_031268545.1 Puniceicoccales bacterium
ACGAAAAATTTTTAGAGGCATTGGAATTTGCCCAGGAAAAAATTCAACCAATAATATCTGCTCAGAAAGAGTTGGTGAAGAAATATACAAAGGAGAAAAAGCAGTTTGAGTTGAAGATATTGAATGAAAATGCTTTTAAAATATGCGAAAAATTGAATGACGAACTGGCCACTGCTCTATTTCAAAATTCTAAGACCCTCCGGGAGAAGCACGTAGATGAAATCAAAGAAAAAGCTAAGGCCATGTTAGTTGCCGAACTTGGCGGGGAAACATTCAATGAGATTGAGGCGAATATAGTATTGGAAAAGATGCAGAAAAATTTATATAGAAAAAGCATCCTCGATCAGGGCAGAAGGGTTGATGGGCGTCAACTTGATGAAATCAGGCCATTATTTTGCCAAACCGGCCTATTGCCCTGTGTCCATGGATCGGCGATTTTTCAACGTGGCGAAACTCAAGCGCTTGTAACTACGGCACTTGGCTCAAGCCGTGATGTGCAAGAACTGGATGCCATAACCGGCGGAGTTGAATCGAAGAGCTTTATTCTTCACTATAATTTTCCTCCATTTTCCGTTGGGGAGACTGGGCGAACCGGTGGCGCTGGTCGAAGAGAGATAGGTCATGGGGCTCTCGCCGAGAGGTCTCTGGCACCGGTCCTTCCGCCTGAATCGGAATTTCCATACTCCATAAGGGTTGTGTCAGACATACTGGAATCGAATGGATCTTCTTCCATGGCAAGTGTTTGCGGAGGTTGCCTAGCACTTATGGACGCCGGAGTGCAGATAACGGCTCCGGTATCGGGCATATCCACTGGTCTGATAACAGAATTAGACAAGGAGGGAAATATCACTAAGTACGTAATACTCACAGACATAATAGGAGATGAAGATCATTTTGGCGATATGGATTTCAAGATTTCAGGAACGGCCAATGGTGTTACCGGATTTCAGCTTGATCTCAAAATTAAAGGCCTTCCGCTTTCGATTGCCCGGGAAGCCATTTTTAGAAATAAATCGGATCGGGCGAAGGTCCTAGAGGTGATGCTTTCGGTGCAACCTAAACCAAGAGAAGATCTTAGAGAAAACGCTCCAAGAGTCAAGTCACTGAAAATAGATCCGGATAAAATCGGAGCTCTAATTGGGCCCGGGGGGAAAAATATAAAGAAAATAACGGAGCTTACCGGTGCACAAATAGATATAAATGAAGACAACAGCGGAAATATACTAATTTTTTCAAATAACAAGGAAATGCTTGACAAGGCCATAGCGCAAATCATGCTGGTCTCAGCTGAAATAGAGGTGGGAAAGACCTACCGTAGCATAGTCAAATCCATGAAAGAATTTGGCGTCTTTGTTGAGTGTATTCCTGGGAAAGAAGGACTTGTACATATTTCTGAACTTGATGATAATCGAATCGAACGCGTGGAAGATGTATGCAATATTGGAGACGAGATCATTGTGAAGTGCGTCGGCATCGATGACAATGGCAAGGTGAGATTGAGTCGCAAGGCCGTACTTTGCGAAGCCCGCAACGAAACCTACGAAGTAAGATTACCACCCAAAAAGAGCAATGGCATCAATAGAGGGAGAGGTAAATTCGCCAGGAAATAGATATAAATATCATGTTTACTGGCACGGACTTACAGAACAAAAGGATGATTAGTTTGCCAATTTGGCTAAAAAAAGTTGACTTGATGGTTTTTCATCAAATTTTGTAGTGATGTCTGCCCTTATCGTCTAGCGGTTAGGACGTCGGATTCTCATTCCGAAAACCGGGGTTCGATTCCCCGTAGGGGTGCCAAATTCTTATTTCCTATGGCAAATTTTCCATAAATAGAAAGATGCGATGGAGCAGTAGGGCGAGTAAATTGCCCTATAGTTTTCTATATCAATCTGGCTCAACTCGTTACATTCATTGAGTTTCATTAGGCCTTTACGGATACCAAGGTCACGCCAGCTGAATATATTTTTCCGGCCAAGGGAAAATATCAGCGTCATTTCCGCGGTCCACACACCAACGCCTTTTAATTTAACAAGTTCCGCTATCACGGCCTCGTTACTCAGATTGGAAAGATTTGAAAAATCGACTATGCCATCAACGATAGCTTTGCCTAAACCTAGCATATAGGAAGCTTTACGCTCTGATAACCCGCACTCACGCAAGGCCTTAGCATCACATTTACAGATATCACCGGCTGACAGACCACCGAATCTATTCGACAATTTTTTCAGAATAGAATCAGCGGCAGCCTTTGAAATTTGTTGGCTAATCATGCTAATGACAATGGATTCAAATACATTTTCATTGATCGAGATATCCACATGACCGACCCTATCGATGACTACGCCAAGCTTTGGATCTCGTTGTTTCAAATAATCAATTTCCTCATCACTGTACTCAAATACTTGCATTAACATACTCCAGCTCAACAATATAGCCGGGGTGCAGGGCTTGGATTTGAACCAAGGACCTTCAGGTTATGAGCCTGACGAGCTACCAGACTGCTCCACCCTGCATCAAAGATCTAACTTTTATTTGCATTTTCATAGACAAGTCAATCAAATTTTTCTGGAAAATTTTCAGAATAAATTTTTACATCACTCGATCTGAATTTTTGCATTAATTCGGCCAGCAATTTATCGGGATTAGCCAGATCATCCGCAGAAATATCCAATGTTTTTACTGATGTTGATGGCAATTCGAACTTAAAATCGCGAAATATTCGCTCCAAAATCGTCAATAATCCCCTGGCTCCAGTCTTTTCTTTTTCTGCTGATTCGGCTATTTTTTCTAAAGCATCCTCCTGGACACTCAATTTTATGCCATAACCGGCAAAATCATTGATATACTGCTTCAATATGGAACCCTTTGATGAAATTAGAATTTTTTTGAGCTCACTTTTACCAAGAGCCCTACAAGCCACTCGTACTGGCAATCGACCGATGAATTCTGGCTCGAAGCCATATTTTATAAGATCCTCTGTGTTAACCTGTTGCAAAACATCAAAATCATCTACACTCTCTTTGCGGCTCGCACCACCGAACCCTACCTTGGCTTGCCCCAAGCGCTTATTTGTGATTTCCACTATGCGATCGAAAGCACCACTTACTATGAACAAAATATGCTGTGTGTTTATCCTATCCACCTTATTTTTTTTATTGAACGAGCTGGTCACAAAAGCCCGCATCTGGTTCATTATGTCAGTCTGGCTCAATATGTTAACATCCGTATCTTCCATCAATTTCAACAAATTAATCTGCACACCTCGACCGGATATGTCACGAGACTCTCCCATCGACACGCTGGCAATTTTATCGATCTCATCTATGAAAATGATGCCATGCTTGGCTAGGTCAATGTTGCCATTGGCAGCTTTAACCAGATCGCGAACGAGGTCATCCACATCCGCGCCGACATAACCTGTTTCAGAAAACTTTGTGGCATCGGCCTTTACAAAAGGAACGCCTATTAAGCGGGCGATGGTTTTAACCAAATATGTCTTGCCCACACCGGTTGGACCAAATAACAATATATTTTGCTTATTATATTCATCGTCACGCAAACCCTTGTCTATGTTAGAAATACAACTCCTAACATGATTATAATGATCACATACAGCCACAGCCAACACTTTTTTGGCCTCATCCTGGCAAATCACAAATCTATCAAGATATTCCTTAACCTCAACAGGTTTTAGATTAAATGATTTTATTTTATCAATGGGATCAAAGGCATCACTCCCCTGATTCCCAGAATTCGCATCATCACCACAACCACTATCTCCTTCTGGCCCAGCTTTTTGGGAAAAGGATGTCGGCTTAATTCCGCTTTTTTCAAAAATCTCCTCTAACTTCTTCGTGATTTCTTCCAGAGGATTTTCTGACCCTTCATTATAACGCAACATGTCAAAACAAAATCACAATCAGATCGCAAAGCAAACCGAAATAAAAGGAGAAAAAAGATAATTATTTCCGACAACGCTTGAATTTTGAATTAAATTTCTCCACTCGGCCAGCCGTATCAACAAACCTTTTCTCTCCGGTATAAGCAGGATGTGAATCAGACGTAACATCTTTAATGATAACATCATATTCGATATCATTGATCACCTCCTTTTTCTTTGAGCGAACAGTGGACATGGTGAGAAACCTCCTTCCAGTCGATATATCTATGAAACAAACTGGTCTAGAT
>JAIRXD010000030.1 GCA_031268545.1 Puniceicoccales bacterium
TGCTTTTAATTGTAACAGTAGTGTCACCAATGTTTATTTCGCCCTTGGCTTCATTTTTTTTGCCTGCGGTTTTAATAAAAGCCTCCACGCTGTCATATTGCTTAATTCCTCCAATACTCACAATATCCCTTTGTTTAAATTTTCCTTTGATAGGTTGACAACTGTTCACTATGAAAGTAATGAATCATGCATAAAATATCCCATCCAGTTTTCATCCCACTAATCTGTTTAAACCTCATTAGTGGATTGTCGCTTGCATTCCTTGAGTAATTTTTTGCTGATGGCCTGGGCAGTGTGAATAAAT
The DNA here is from genome assembly GCA_031268545.1 of Puniceicoccales bacterium. GTDB lineage: Bacteria > Verrucomicrobiota > Verrucomicrobiia > Opitutales > LL51 > JAIRTH01. Next base: position 305 of record JAIRXD010000030.1, read on the forward strand.
GCACCAAGAAGTTTTTGAAATTTCTCAGAGTCGATGGATGATATCAGATCGTGATAGGATAGAACAAAAAAATTAGCCTCTTTATCTATCGCCAATGTGGTACCGGTGGTTTCCATTTGAAATAGGTTGAGAGACAAGGCGTAATATAACAAACCATCGGATTGCCTCGGCACTTCCAATAGCGGAGAGTACATAAAAAATCTATCGCTGCCATCCGGAACTACTAGAATGCATTCCATGTCTCTGAAAAAAAATTTACACCGGCCGGTTCCATCAATGGTAAATTCTTCATTTTTTACACTATTTATGGAATCAAGCCACGTCTGGACTATTTCTCGAAACCTCGCATTTGTCATATTCAACCTCTGATAAGTACTTTAAACACAATAACAAAACGCTCTCCAGCGCCACGGAAATACTACAGTTCATTTCAATAGCGCTGGCGGCATTCTCCAGAGATTCTATGATCTTTGTAAAAATTATCAATAATTTATCGTCGCCAATGGCATAAAAAATTTCAGATAATCTGGTTTCCAGGGCAGCGAAAATACGGGTTTGTGATATTTTTAGGTAATCATCCATGGCTCTATCCCCATCGTAAAAAATATCTTCTTCAATAAATTCCTTCGTTATGGAATCCAGAACCTCTTCCAGTCGATCGATTATCGGATAGCAATGAATTATCCCGGTCTCCAGGGTTAGGTGTCCATGGATCAGCGATTTAATCCAATCGGAAATTTCATCCAACCATTGGCTAAGACGTTGATTGGTAATCATATCAGGATCATTTGACAATCGAATTAAACCACACCTACTCATCACCGTTGGTAAAAGACGGAAATACCTCGCAGTGACCAGAAAGATCGACGAATCCATCGGTGGCTCCTCCAAAATCTTCAGCAAGGCATTGGATGAAGCCGTTCCCAATCGATCAGCATCGTAGATAATTGCCACCTTTCGCCCCGAGGAATAGGGCGATTTCTGCAGCTCTATTCTAAGATCTCGTACCTGCTCGACCTTTATCAAACCACCTTTTCCCTCCGGCCGAATTTCAAATAGATCCGGATTATTATGACATTTTGCCGAAAGCAAAACCTCGGCAATTTGTCTGGAAACCATTGTGGCATAATATATATCATCACAATGGATTATCACGGCCTTGGCCAATCGATCCAAATCAATGGTCGTAATATTTTCACCAATTTTCAGATTAAAAGAATTTTTTTGCGATTTCATTCATTATATTTTTACCAAGCATCACCGGCTCGATGGAGGCATCAATGACCACAAATCTGCTATCATTTTTTGCCATCTCGAGATATTTTTTCCGGATCAGTGAAAAAAATTCCAGATCCTCGGCTTCTATCCTATCTAGATTAGTACTTCGGCCGGTCAAGCGCCCCAGGCTCAATGCCGGATCCATATCAAAAATCACCGTCATGTCCGGCACATAACCTCCAGCAGCGAAAGAATTTAACATTTCAATTATATGCATCGGCAGCTTTCTGGCAGAACCCTGGTAGGCGGTGGTGGAATCGAAAAATCTATCACAGAGCACCCAGAAACCTTTTCCAATGGCCGGAGCTATCACCTCTCGCACCAACTGGGCTCTACTGGCCTCAAATAGCAATAACTCAGTCTCGGGGAACATGTTATGACACTCCTTATCGTATTGCAATAGATTTCTGATTTTTTCACTTATCTTCGTACAGCCAGGCTCCCGGAGGGTCAGCACATCCAGGCTACGAGCGGATAACTCCTTCGCAATAAACGATATTTGCGTCGATTTGCCTGTACCTTCTATACCTTCAAAGGTTATAAATTTTCCATCAAGCCACATATCAAATAACCCATTGATTAAATCCTAAATGTATTCAATTAAAAAACGCTCACCCGCGCTAAACCAATTCCATTGCTTAAAAATCCAGATATATAAAAAAAATATATATATAAAAATTAATAATATTGACAGAATAAAATTACATAAAAGCATGCCAATATATGGACAGACTATTGGGAGTTATTATATTGTGCATAATGATGTTGGTAGCACCTGCGTTTGGTTTCGAATTTAATAACAAAACTTATTCGGTAAAAAGTGTTGCAGATATGCAAATTATGAATAGTATTGCGCTCAAACAAACCGACGTAATAAGCGCCGCCACCATGATGGCTTTGGCTTTCAAAGAATATACTGAAACTAGTGATTTCGAATTCTATAAAATAACTAAATTACAATTTTTTCATTTCGGTGATGAATGCCTTGAGTATAATGTACTTATCGAAAACATTATCGAAAGACTGCACAGTGTTGGATATTTTAACGGTGATTTTTCTATGGATGATCAACCAGCAGCCAAATTAATAACATCCAATAGAAGAAAATTCATAAATTCGGACGCCATAGATTTGAATCGGTCAAGTCAAAAATCGTATAAAGAAAAGATATATTTTAAAAATAAAAAGCCAGACTTGGGCTCGAGAAATGCCGGTCTCTCAATTCCCGCAATTATATCAAAGAAAAAAGCCAAAAGTAGAAAACGTAAAAGAGAACAAAAAATTCTTAGGAAAATTAAACAATCATAGGCTGTAGATTTTGATAAAAAATCACAGAAA
>JAIRXD010000080.1 GCA_031268545.1 Puniceicoccales bacterium
TGGATAATATTATGGTAGATTTGCATGGCACCAATATGCGCATTAGGGAATTAGCGGCCATTATCATTCCTGATCACAGGACCATTCAAATCAATCCCTGGGATCGAAGCTCTGTCCAGCCAATAATGAAGGCAATCTTATCAGCCAATATCGGCCTTACACCGGTTTCTCAGGGCCCATTGATTCGTTGTATTGTACCAGAAATGAGCGGTGAAAGAAGACAGGAACTTGCAAAAATTGCTAAAAATATGGCCGAAGAGGCTAGGGTAGGTGTGCGTTCCGTAAGGAGAGATTCCATGGAACTTTTAAAAAAAGCTAAAAAAGAGGGAATTGTCACCGAGGATGAATTGAAAAAATTTGAAAAAGAAATACAGAAATTAACCGATGAGGTAATAGATCGGATTGCCGTACTTTTGGAAGCCAAAGAAAAAGATCTTACAAAAGTATGATTTTTTATTGATCGAAGTGAATTCTTTTGTAACCAATATCCGGTGCAGGTGGATTTTAAATTTCTCGGAAGTAGCAGCAAGGGCAACTGCGGGGTCCTCAGATCAAAATTTTCTACCATATTGATAGATGCTGGTTTATCCGGGAAAAAAATAATCGAATACCTTACTAAATACGGCATTGCCATAGATGAAATCGATGCCATATTTATAACCCATGAACATGCGGATCACTGCCAAGGTCTACGTGGACTTGCTAAAAATGATTTAAAAATTTACACAACCCGTGGAACAGCCCTTGGCATAGAAGAAAAATACAATATTCAACTAAATTGGCAGCTATTTTCCGCCGGCGATAAAATCTATTTTCGAGATATGGAAATAGGTACATTTAGCATACCCCATGATGCCAATGAACCCGTTGGCTATGTGTTCAGATTTCATGCCAATAAGAAAAGCCTGGCCTGGGTAACCGACCTAGGCTATGTACCTGATAAAATAGCAGAGATAATAAAAAAGGTAAATTTGTTGGTCCTGGAGGCAAACTACGATCCATATCTGCTTCACAATGACAATACTCGGCCCATTTATATCAAGAAACGCATAATGGGAAGAAATGGCCATTTATCAAATAACTCTGCCATACAACTCATTGCCGAAACTCTAAACCCAGCCTGGGAAAAAGTATTTCTTGCACATCTCAGCAGGGATTGTAATCATCCCTCTGCCATCAAAAAAATAATAAATGAGTCGATTTCAGGTCGCGTAAATTTCGATATAGAAATCGTCGAACCGGATTGTGCTCTTGGCCTTGGCTACTCTATGTGATTCAATAAAAATGACTTTGATTTGACTTTTCAATTCATATTAAGATATTTATAGCATTGTCTATGGCTCTATTTTCAAGACCACGTCCACCTTCTCCAAATCTAAAAAAAAAGGAAATTCCGAAGGATGTCTGGACAAAATGTCCTGTAACCAATGAGATGATCTATACCAAGGAATTGATTAAGAACAACATGGTGTCTCCCCAGGGCTACCATTTTTCTCTCTGTGCTCCGGAAAGAATTGCCATGCTGGCAGATCCGGAATCTTTTATTGAATATGACCAAACCATAAAAACCTTTGATTGTCTTGAATTTAAAGGCACCATTTCCTATATGGATAAACTGCGCAGCCATCAGGATAAAACTGGGCTAGATGAAGGAGTAATCGTCGGCACAGCAAAGATCAATGATATACCAGTCAGCATGGCCGTCATGGATTTTAGATTCCTTGGAGCCAGTATGGGTTCTGTGGTGGGCGAAAGAATCACAAGGGCGATAGAACGAGGTATTAGTAAAAAATTTCCGGTAATAATTGTTTCGGCCTCGGGTGGCGCCAGAATGTACGAAGGTATCCTTAGCCTAATGCAAATGGCCAAAACATCGGCGGCATTGGCTCGACTTGCGGCGGCCAAAATACCTTTTATTTCTCTATTAACCAATCCTACCATGGCCGGTGTCATGGCCAGCTTTGCATCCCTAGGAGATGTTATAATTTCCGAACCCGGAGCCCTGATAGGATTCGCCGGCCCGAGAGTAATAGAGGAGACCACACGGCAGAAACTTCCAAAAGGTTTTCAAACGGCCGAATTTCTCCTGGAGCACGGCCTAATTGATCAAATTGTCGATAGAAATAACCTCAGAGAAAGAATAACATCCATACTTGGCTATTTTGGATACAATAAATAAATTTTTTATTAAATAATTATTGATTTGCAATTAATTCATCAGATAACAAACGAATAATTGATGGATTACGAGTCAATGAGTGATGTGTTAGATTTTTTATATACCCGTAAAGGGTCATATAATAACACGGACTATAAATTGGATGGAGTAAGATCTCTGTTTGAAAGACTTGGGATAGATTCACTGGAAACCACTTTAATCCATGTGGCCGGTACCAACGGCAAAGGATCCACCTGTGCCATTTTGGAATCCATATATAGACTAGCTGGTTATTCAACGGGACTTTGTACCTCGCCTCATTTGATCAGGATAGGTGAAAGAATCCAATTCAACCGAAGAGAAATTTCCGATGATGATTTTGTAAGATTGTTTAATATTATAAACCAAGTGGTTAATGCCCTGGAAAGCGAAAATTCCTATAATAAAATTTCTTTCTTTGAATATGAAATCGCCATAGCATTGCTTTATTTTAAAGAGAAAAAGCCCGATGTGGTAATTCTTGAAGTGGGATTAGGCGGAAGACTAGATGCCACCAATGCCACCAGAACGGATATTTCAGTAATAACAACCATATCTTTTGACCACGAAGACATTCTCGGCGAAACAATTTCCAGCATCGCAAAAGAAAAGGCCGGAATCATTCGAAATGGGAATAAAGTGGTCATCGGTGAAAATTTACCTAACGAAGCTCTGGATTCGATAAAGAAAATAGCCGATGAAAAATCCGCAACACTAGTGATTGCCCAAGATTCTCTGGCCATGGACCTAATCCCTCGCTACCAAAATCATAACGCAAAAATTGCCTATCGGGTAGCAAAAGAGCTAATCTCTAAACTGAATGTATCCGAAAAACAAATAATTGATGGAATTTTAACATTTAAATGGGAAGCTCGATGGCAAATTTTTAATCTGGGCAAGAATAAAATCGTTATAGATGGCGCCCATAATGAAGCCGGCGCCGCCGTTCTGGCAGATGAAATCACCAGTACCTATGGGACTAATAAACCAATTGTAATTTTTACGTCAAATTATACTTCAAGAGCTTCTAAAATGCTAAAAATACTTGCAAGTATTTCTCTAAAGATTTACCTTACCCGAAGTATGAGTGACTTATGTTTATCTCAAGATGAACTAGTTAAATGTTTCCCTACTAACACTAATTGTGAGTATAAATTTATTACTCTGGATAAAGCAGTGAATTTTATTTCATCTAACCTAAGCCAAAATATAGTTGTCACAGGATCTTTGTATCTGGCCGGTGATATTATGAAGCGCATTTATGATATGGATTCAAAATTGATAAAAATTTGACATGAATGCATTTATAAGATTTTTAGGTCTATTTTTCGTTGGAATTTTACTATATCATGTTGCTTGGCATAAAACCATATCTAAGAAATTTATAGTGAATCTTGGGATAGATGTTTTAAAAATAAAAGAATTTGATATTATCAGAGGAAAGCGTATTGGTATTTTAACAAATCAGGCCGCCGTAGATAGCTTTGGAAAACCCACCTGGGAAGTTCTAAAAGAAGCCTGTGGAGATGATTTGATTGCCATATTTGCACCGGAACATGGACTGAAGTGTAAATTTTTAGCCGGCGAAACATTCAGTTCAGATGAGGAAGACGGCATACTTGTCTATGCAATGTATGGCTATGATGCAAAGCCCAAGAAAGCTTGGCTAAGAGATATAGATACCGTTGTGATAGACCTACAGGATTTGGGAATTAGATATTATAGCTATTATTCCTCCATGATATATATGCTTGCTGCCTGTGCTGAAGAAAATATCCCAGTAGTTATTTTAGATAGGCCGAATCCATTGGGGAGATATATTGGTGGACCAGTTATGGATAAAAAGTGGTGTTCCTTTTTTGGACCCCTTGCCGGAATGCCTATGTTTCATGGTATGACCATCGGCGAGATTGCCAATTATGTAAAAAATTCCGGCGTGGAGATAAATGCTAAAGATAGTAGTTATTATGGCGAGTATACCGCCGCATTGCATGTTCCTGCCAAGGTTTTATCTAAACTTGATCTATGTGTCATTAAAATGGAATCGTGGAACCGTGATATGGTATGGCCAGAAACTGGTATACCATGGAGTAAAACCTCTCCAAGGCTTTCGAATTGGAACTCGGTGCTAGATTATGCAATGGTGCCGATATTGCATTTAAGTTGCAAAAATCCGGATTGTAAAGCAAGGTTATATGTGGATTTTGCCAATGAGAGGCATTTTGGCAATATATATATCAAGGATATGGATTGTAATAGCCTGTTAAAAGAGATAGAAAGTATAAGGCCCAGCATATTTACTGGATGTTCCATGCGCATAGCAGAAAGCCAGGATCAACGAAGAGGTAAAATTCAATATTTATCATTAAATATAAAGGATTTAAAAAAAACCGTACCTGGAGAATTAAGCCTGGTATTATTAGCCATAGCCCAGAAAAACACCGATTGGGTAGACTGCGATGATGATCTCAAGTCTGTTATAGGAAAGGGAATAGGCGATGATGAATTTCTATCAACATTATTTGAAGGAAAAGCCGTAGATATCCAGTATTTTCGAAAAAAATGGATTCGTCAGGCTGAAGAATTTATAAATGCCACATCCGCCTATTATTTGTACAATAAATGATAGTTATTGCAATTACTTCCAACCATCCACTCAATGAAGGTTATACTAGATAACTTGATAACTTGGGAATTGGAATCCCAAGGAATAGCCCAGATAGATGGAAATTTTAAACCAGATAAATCCAAAGATATAATATTGACTAGAGCCCATGGCATTTCTCCGGAAAGGAAGCAAACGCTGGAAAATTATGGATGTCCCATGGTGGACTGTACCTGTCCCTATGTGAAAAAAACAGCAAAATTTCTTGAAAATTTTTCGAAAAACAATTTTGATGTAATAGTACTTGGGGATAAAAATCACACTGAAATACAAGGACTTATTGGTTATGTAAAAACCCAGGTCCATGTGGCACAAAATAAAACAGAGATTCTAGAAATTGAAAATAAAATCATGGATAAAGCCAGTAAATTATTACTACTGACCCAATCCACACTGGATGTGGAATTTTTTAACTTTGCCAAAACTTCTTTGGCCAGGCACTTCCCAAATCTGGTTGCAATAAATACCATATGTCAAGCCACAAAGGCTAGACAGCAAGGGCTTAGAGATTTGATTTCCACTGGCATAGACGCCGTGGTTGTGCTCGGTGATAAAACCTCAGCAAACACCTGTAACCTAGCGGCCATTGCCAGAAAATATTGCCCCCATGTATTTCATCTGGAAAATATTGACCAAGCGAAAGTGTTAGATCTAAGGGGAATAAACACCATCGGTGTCACCTCCGGAGCATCCGTGCCAAATTTTTTGATAAACAGCATATACTCCTATCTAAAAACCTGTGGCTGATGTCGTGATTTTTCGGTAGCGATATGAATCTCATTTACACCGGATAATTTGATAATCTCACATATATGAATAAATTCTCCCAGGCTTAAATTTTTATCAGATCTAACGAGAATGGTAACCTTTTTATTGCTGTTATATTTCATAAAAGACTTCAGCTCATTTTCCAAATCTGTGAGGCTAAATATCCGTCCATTAAACAACAGCATATTCGATGAGCGTATGGTTAAAATGCCGTCGATTTTCGATGTGGAAATATTGATTGATCTTGGTAATTCCACATGGACACCGGGAGGTAATACAAATCTAGATCCTATCAAAAATATGCCAAATAGGAACAATACAATACTTAGCACAGCCCATACATCGACGGAACTATCAGGTTCTTTCAATGAATTCTCAGCTTTAAATACAAACAGACTCACTTGATTTTATTCCTGGATAAAAATTGAATCATTTCGTTATAGGTCCACTCTAGATCATAGATTATTCCCACGATTAGGCCATGGATCAGGTGATAGCCTTAATTCGAAAAAACAGCCACCCCAAGGCCAGCAGATATCAGCACAATGGCCGTGGTAATTTCCGAGGAAAATAGACCGGCATCCACATAGGCCTTAGAGCCATCGATTTTATCGAAGATATGAAGAAAAGATATCGCCACACCGATCATTCCGATCATTGGTGCAATTTTGGCAATACACCTTAAAATACCCACATTGGATTCATAGGAACTCATTTCCAGTAGCACAGGATCTTTCATAATTTTTTCAAGAGAGCCAATTTTTTCATTGGCATTCACCAGAGCGATTTTAATCACACTGGCTATGGAACCAGTGGTCTCCTCACATAGAGTAATTGCTTCCACAATTCGGCCTTCTCT
>JAIRXD010000081.1 GCA_031268545.1 Puniceicoccales bacterium
TCTGCGCCAATTCCCCATTCAAATTATCCAGGCATAAATTCACTTCATCAACCACCCTGTCTTGTTCAATTTTCAGATCATCCAAAGAATAAAGTAACCTAATACTATCATTCTCAAGCTGTTCAATTTTTTCTTCCAGAGCAGCAATCTGGCTTTGTGCCAAATCATACTTCTTGCTATTTTTTATCGAAGACTGTTTGATTTTAAGCTCTATCAATTTCTGTCCCAATAATTCTAGATCAAAATTTACCCGACTAAATTCCATTTCTACACCAGAACTCTTTGCTTTTAAATCGGATAGCTTTTTCTTTTCTTTGGCCATGGTCCCTTCGATTTTGGCCCGGTCCCCCGGCAAACTTTCCAACCTTTCTGTAAGAAAAATCAACCTAGTGTCGTAGCCCTGAAGTATCAAAATTAAATTAACTTCTTCTCGGCTAATCATTTATAACTAGGTATAATACAATTAGAGCATTAATTATGGCCAGCAAAACAGCAGCACTGCCCAGGTCTTTCGCTTTTTTTGCAAAAAAATTGTATTCCGGCGACACAATATTCACTACATTTTCTATCGCAGTATTCAATGTTTCAGCAATTAATATCATAAAATAGGAAATGATCACCAATAATAAATTTATGCAAACTCCTAACCACCACCACAGCAATGGCAAAACGATGAAACCCACCGCCAGTTCAATTAAAAACGCCCTCTCTTTGGCCAAAACTCTCAGGCCCTCCAGCGAACACTTTACAGGGAACCATATAAATTTATTAAACATGGGAAAAGCTGCTATCCATCCACCACAGCTTTGTCAATTTATTTTGACAATAAAAGTGCCTGCTATTACTTTGCGGCAGAAGATATTACGTGAACTCTACGATGAGCTCCATCCCATTCAACTTTTCCGTCGGCCAGGGCAAACAGTGTAAAATCACGCCCTAGACCAACATTTTTACCCGGATGAACCTTCGTTCCGCGTTGCCTCAGGATTATATTTCCTGCCAAAACAACTTCACCGGAATATTTTTTCACACCAAGACGCTTACTATTGCTATCCCTGCCATTCCTGGATGTACCTTGACCTTTCTTATGTGCCATCTATCTTCCTTTCATTCAAGCTGTTATAGATTCGACTTTCAGTACAGACAGCTCCTGGCGATGCCCTCTTTTTCTGGCATAACCCTTTCGGCGCTTCTTTTTAAATATATGTACCTTTTTACCACGCTTATTCTCCAAAATTTTTGCCTTAACCACAGCTCCAGTTACATAGGGTTCACCAATTTTGACCGCATCACCTTCTCCAAGCACAAGAACTTTTTTTATATCAACAACATCACCAGCTTGGGAGCCGACATAACAATCCACAAAAATAATATCACCCGTCCTAACGGTTAACTGCTTGCCCTGGGTTTCAATAATAGCTTTCATCGGAAAAATAACAGTTCTGTCACTAAAAAATGCCATCGAACAAATGCAAGATTATTTTTCATTTTTTTCATTGATCTCGAATTTTAGACAGCCCCTTCGAACCAAAAATGGGTTAATATCAGGATCCCTATGGACAAAAAATCTAAAACTTTCAAGTGGATCCACACTATCGCCAACGCTCAGTATCTTACTACGGAACAGGTTTCCCACTTCTCTGTTGATGACGCCCTGGCTTTGGAATACCGTAAATGCATCCGCATCAAGAACTTCTGACCACATATAGGAATAATATTCCGACGCATAACCGCCACTAAAAATATGACAAAATCGATAGAGAATGCTATTGGTTTTTTCGCTGTATTTTATCATATATTTGCTTAAAGTATCGTTAAGAACATCGTCTAACATCTTATAGGGGCGATACTTAGAATAATTGCCATGTAATTCAAGATCCATGACAGCCATCTCAAGCTGTTTCATCAACGATAGGCTTTCCATAAAGGTGCGAGACTTCAGTAATTTATCAAACAGGTCCGATGGAATTAATTCTCCGGTGATGTGATGTTTTGCGAAAAGATCCAGGGACCTACGTTCCCAGCAAAAATTTTCCATCAATTGCGATGGCAATTCGACAAAATCCATCGCCACGTGATAGCCATTAAGGGACGGATATCCCACCTTTCCGAACATCAAATGCATGAGATGGCCAAATTCATGAAAAATAGTCGTAATCTCATGGTGTAGAAGCAATGAGGCCCCCCCATGGCTGGGCTTAGTAACATTGGCACATATAACACCAATGGGATGAGTCCAGTTTCCATCTCTATCTAACCCACCGGTAATTAAATCACTACACCATGCTCCGGAATGTTTATTTTTTCTGGGATATAAATCGGCAAAAAATCCACCGATAAACTTTCCATCGCCTTCAAAAACCTCATAGTATTTCACATCCTTGTCCCAGACCTGCAGGCAATTATCGGGACATTTATCATCTTCTGATTCAAGAAATACGGTCTTTTTTTCGGCTATCTTTATGCCATATAATTCTTCTACTATTTTGAATAGACCGCTCATCACATTGCTGATCTCAAAATATGGCCTCAACTGTTCTTCATTAAACTCTCCTAGTTCACTCTGCATTTTTTTGTGAACCAGGTAGGCATTATTCCATGGCGTCAATTCATTCTTCAAATTCAATTTTGCATAAAAATCTTCGGCATAGGATTTTAACGAAATCGCATCCAAGCCAAATTGAGATTTTACTTTTTCATAAATCTCGGCCAAAAATTTATCCACGGCGGACTTTGTTTTTAACATATTGTGTTTAAGTGTAAAATTTGAATAAGAATCATTGCCCAGCAATCTCGCCTCTTCGTCTTTTAGTGCTAATATTTCATTGACAATATCCAGGTTCGAAAATTTACCATCCCTACAAAGGTTTTTATAGACAATTAATATTTCTTTTCGAAGGTCATCGTCATCCAAATACTTGCCACAGGCCACTACATAATTATCTTCCAATGAAATTTTACACATTCCAGTTTTGCCAGACTGCTCGGCATCCTGGGCCATCGATTTAACAACTGGCTCTGGCAATCCGGATAAACTGTCTCTGGAGACAAATTTCTCCCAATCATTTCTGGCGGACAGAACATTATCTCCAAATTTATAACATAATTGGGAAAGTTTTGATGATATCTCCAATAATCTAGTTTTGGCCTCAGGATTTAAATTGGCACCATGATCAACAAAAAGATCGACGGTATTTTTAAGGAGCCTCTTTTGGGTCTGGGACAATCTATCCGCCTCTCTGGATTTAGCATAGGTATTAACCCTTTCCCAAAGATCAAAATCCAGCGGTATTGATGTGGTAAATTCAGATACTTTTGGCAAAATTTCTGACACCACTTTGGTTATTTCATCGCAACTATTTACGGAATCCAAATGGGACAATAAAGAAAGAGCTTTGCCCAACTCTTCCTCGACATATTCCAGGGCCATCAGGATATTTTCAAAATTGACCTGATCCAATGGGATTTTCCTTAGGACAGCAATTCTATCCCGGGCCAATCCAATCGCATAATCTATGTCTGAAACGGCATACTTTACCTTTAGCCTGTTCCATTGAATATTGCGATTTTGGCAACAAAAAGGATGAAATTCTTCTCGGGAATTATTATTTTCAACAGATTTATCCATAATGTTATTCATTTCAGCAGATTTATTATATTCAGTAGGTAATCTCGTTAATCGAACAAAAAACCATAGAGCTGTTAAAGCCATAGCAGAACAGCCCAGGACAATAAAAATATAGATTGACCCATGACTATCTCCAAAATTCTTGCGCATATTTTGACATCACATATATTTATATCCGGCTGTTTTCAACCAGAATGTTAAAAAAATTAAAAATTTTGATGGTCTCCCCAGAATGTGTACCATTTGCAAAAACCGGTGGGTTGGGTGATTGCGTAGCATCATTATCTCTGCATCTGGCCAAGCTTGGCCATGACGTCAGGATAGCCATGCCGCTCTATACTGAAATTGCATTACCAAAATCCACCATAGCAAATCCCGAGCCAATGATAGTAAATTTGGGCTATGGCACCGAATACGCCAAACTATGGGAACATCGAAATGAAAATTTGATCACATATTTTATCGAATTCAATAGGTATTTTGGGCGTGATGGCATCTATTCAGGGTGCTACGGAGATCACTGCGATAATCCCGAAAGATTTGCATTTATGTGCCGTTCTGCACTTGATTTATGTTATTTTAAGAATTGGCTGCCGGATTTGATACATTGCCATGATTGGACCACCGGCCTGATCCCGGTTTATCTCTGCACCACCGAACGAAATCTCCCTCTGGGCCGGACAGGGAGTGTTTTTACCATACACAATATTCAGCATCACGGACTAGCTCCCAAAAGCATTTTAAAATTTTCCGGCATTCCAGATCATGTATTCAGGCCCGATGGAGTCGAAGCCGTCGGAATGGTCAATATGATGAAAGCCGGCATATATTTTTCTAAAAAATTAACCACGGTAAGTCATTGCTATTCAAAAGAAATACAAACTCCAAATTTTGGTTTTGGCCTGGAAAATGTCCTAAAATTTAAAGCCGGAGATCTGATTGGTATCTGCAATGGCATCGATATTTCCAACTGGAATCCCGAAACAGATAGACTGATACCAGCAAACTATTCAGCCGGAAATATGACCGGCAAGTTGGCCTGCAAGAGGGAATTACAAAAAACTTTTGGCCTTGAGCAAAATGACGCAATACCTATATTTTGTGTGGTATCTAGGTTGGCCGAACAAAAGGGCTTGGATCTACTTGCAAACATTCTCCATCGGGTAATCAACCATATGGCGGTACAATTTGTTGTTCTTGGCAATGGAGAATTTTGGCTAGAATCCAGATTGAGCGAATTGGCTTCAATTTATAATTCAAAAATTGGAACTTTCATAGGATTCGATGAAAAATTATCTCACCTTGTCCTGGCTGGATCCGACCTGCTTGTGATTCCGAGTAGATTCGAGCCCTGTGGCTTAACCCAAATGTACGCAATGAGATACGGAACATTACCACTGGCCCACAGTACTGGTGGCCTATCGGATACCATAGAAAATTATGACAAATCCACCAATGCTGGCACTGGATTTTTATTTTCGAACCTAAGCCATGATGCTCTATATAATACTCTGGGCTGGGCCTGCGCCACCTATTATGACGATAAAATTAATTTCAATGCAATGAGATATAGGGCAATGCAAAAGGATTTTTCCTGGAAATGTTCGGCGGAAAAATACATAGAAGTCTATCATTGGGCTATGGAGATATAATCAAAAAAATGACCAGAAATCATTGGCCATCAATACTTATTGCCAAATTACTTTCATCCATGTTGCCTAAATTCCCTTATTACCCAGATTAATTTTTGTAAATTTTTCTTAAAATAACATTTTTATATTGACAGCCAGTTTAGTTGGCGTATTAAGTAAGACATAACTTAATTTTAATTGTAGAAGAAAATGGCAAACAAAAGGGCATCTCTAAAGAGCATAAGGCAGACAGTAACAAGAACTGCTAGGAATAAGTCTTTGCGTAGTAAGATTAAAACCTTGGCGAAACGAGTATCTGCGGTCATGTCTTCTGATTCAAGCGAGGCTGCAAAAAAAATATCCATTGAATACATTTCTTGTCTTGACAAGGCAGTTAAAATTGGAGTAATACATAGGAACAGTGCGTCGAGGCACAAAAGTGCCCTGGCCAAGGTTACTATGAGTTAAATGAATTTCCCATCCATATCCCATCCAGCCCCCGGTTTCAATCCCTGTTTTCCGGGGGCATTAATTTTACCGATTATGTTTCACCTGAAGCATTTTTAATAAACAATGAATGGGACCATTTAAATTACCAACGGCTATTGACATTACGGGGATATGGCTTTAAGTAACTAAAATATGAATATAGCAATTGTTGGAGCTGGAGCCTGGGGTACCGCGATGGCGTTACATGCCAATAAATGTGGCCACCACATCTCTCTTTTCCCCAGAGACCAAAAAGAGCTCAATACCCTGATAACTCATAGGGAAAACGTGAATTATTTCCCAGGATTTCTCTTGCCGGATGAAATAAAATTGACTCTGGATTTCAATCTATTGGAGTCCTCCGAGGTGATTTTCGTAGCCTGCCCATCGGTGGGACTAGATGACATGTGTCATATCATAAAACAACACCAGCTGCCAAAGGGTTGCTGTGTCATATCGCTTTGCAAAGGATTGCCATACGATTCATTGAC
Organism: Puniceicoccales bacterium; assembly: GCA_031268545.1. Taxonomy (GTDB): domain Bacteria; phylum Verrucomicrobiota; class Verrucomicrobiia; order Opitutales; family LL51; genus JAIRTH01. The sequence goes on from JAIRXD010000081.1 coordinate 6,240, forward strand.
CTTCCCATCGGACATTATCAAAAGCTCCATAACCACAAGCTTCGCCATACTTTCCGGACCAACCCATGCCAAGGAAGTGGCCAAAGGATTGCCAACAAATGTTGATCTAGCTTCGAAGGATGAATATATCACCCAGATCGCTGACAAATTGAATTTCAAAACCATTGGCATAAGATGCACCGACGATATAAAGGGCGTAGAATTGGGTAGTTGCTTGAAAAACATCTATGCTATAGGTGCCGGCATTTTAGATGGAATGGAATTGGGCGACAATTTTCGCTGTGCCTACATAACTTCGGCAATTAAAGAAATTTCCAATATCGGAGTAAATCTCGGCGGACTACGCGAAACTTTCTACGGAGCAAGTGGTCTAGGTGATTTAATGGCAACATGTTCCGGGGTCTGGAGCCGCAACAGAACCTTTGGTGAAAGAATCGGCCGGGGAGAAACCACCGAAAAAATCCTTGCCACCTCCATTGCGGCCATCGAAGGGTACAAAACATCGAAAATATTTTTTAATGAATGCTCAAGGCTGATGCTGGACACACCGATAATGAAGAGAATATACAATATCATATATGGAGGCAAGAGCTTAGAGGAAGCCGACTTTCTTTCCTGTATCCATTAATTATTATTTTTGATAACGGTTTTCCTAAGTATATCAATCAATTGATCAATCCCCTGGCCGGTTTCACAGGATGTTTCTATTAGATCTTGATCTATTATTTTTTTAAACTCCTCAAGGTTAGCCCGGGCTTGATCCATATCGATCTTATTGGCCACCAGAATTCTATTTTTATCCAACAGGCTTCGATCATAGTGGCGTATTTCCGAAATCAAAGTCTGATAATCATCCACCGGCGAACGATCATCTGTACCGGCCATATCTATTAAAAATAGCAAAACATTACACCGTTCTATATGCCTCAAAAACCTCAACCCTAAGCCTTTATCCCGATGGGCATCTTTTCCGATACCCGGAATATCTGCAATGCTGATACTTTCGGAGGAACCGCCAAATTGTAACATTCCAACCTTTGGCCAAATCGTCGTGAATGGATAGGCACCAATTTTCTGCTTAGCGTTGGTTATCAAACTAATAAGCGATGACTTACCGGAATTTGGCAGGCCGACCAAACCCACATCAGCGATGGTTTTTAATATAAACAAAAATTCTCCACTCTCTCCAATGGATCCAGGAATCGTACGCCTCGGAGCCTGGTTGGTCGAGCTCTTGAAATTCATGTTTCCCTTGCCACCAGAGCCGCCCATCAATAAAATCACCCGTTCTCCACTTCTGAGTAATTCACAAGCCATATTTCCAGTTTCAATGTTTTGCACCACAATACCTTCTGGCACTTTCAGGATGCAATCACTCCCATTTGCTCCATGCTTTTGGGCACCCATTCCAGGCTGCCCATTTTCAGCCCTTGCCTGGGGAGTAAACCTGTATTGGATTAGATCACCCAAATTTGAGTCGCAGAGCAAAATTACATCGCCACCTTTGCCTCCATCGCCTCCATCCGGACCACCTTTGGGCATGAATTTTTCCCGATGAAAACTTAAACAACCATCGCCGCCCTTACCGGCACTTAACAGCACTCTTGCTTCGTCCACAAACATTTCCAAAATTGTTGCCAATGGCCAAAGATGACAAGATAAAACTTGTGAACAGTGGCAAGATTACTTCTAATTATAGCCCAGCTATGATTTTTGGATACATCCTTCATAATATCGACCCATTTATTTTCAGGTTCCCAGAATGGTTTGCCATATCCGGAATTCGGTGGTATGGAATGTTTTATGTTATCAGCTTCCTGGTAACCTTTGCCTACCTTAACTATGCCAGTAACACCGGCAAATCTGTGATAAAAAGAGATCAAAATGAACAATTTGTATTATTCTGCGCTGCTGGTGTTATAATCGGTGGCAGACTCGGCTACTGGTTGCTATATGATAGCTCAGCATTTTTAGCTAATCCATTGGTAATTCTAAAGATATGGAACGGAGGCATGGCAAGCCACGGAGGATTCATAGGAGTTATCCTTAGCCTAATAATTTTTTCCCGTAAAAATAAATTACATCTACTGTCGGTGGCTGATCTGGTCAGTTCCATAGCGCCCATTGGCCTATTTCTTGGCCGGATAGGAAATTTTATAAATGGGGAATTGGTTGGTAAAATATCCAATCTTCCCTGGGCTATGAAATTTACAAACCATGGAACAATTTCCCCTGAAACTTTATTGCCACGCCATCCTTCCCAATTGTACGAAGCTTTTTTCGAAGGGATATTTCTATTTCTCTATCTTCAATGCCGGATGAAAAAAAAATCAATTCCCGGTGTATTATCCGGAGAATTTTTGATAGCCTATTCCTGTGCCAGATTTTTTTGCGAATTTTTTAGAGAACCAGATGCACCGCCGATTTTCACCCTATCCCGGGGCCAATTTTTCAGTATTTTCTCGCTATTATTCGGCATTTTATTAATTATATATGTCATGGTTGTTGATCGTCTTCACCCAAATCGCTGAATGGATTACATGCAATCAACCGCTTGATAATCAAGTATAAAGCCCTAGGCAGCCCATATTTTTTCAGCACAATTATTGCATAATCGGAACAAATTGTATTAAATCTACATCGGCATTGACTGCCAAATATATAGGGGTTCAGAGGAGATAAAAATGCTTTGTAACACCTTATGGCGAAAATAAATATGCTACAAATAATTTTTTTAATAAAACAAAACACCCGCATTCATAATTATGTTTATTTAACTATATACAAGATTGATGTTGATTTCTTTTTAAGATATGTAAGCCTATTTGACTGATGAATAAAAAGATTGGAATTTATACATTAATTATGTATTGTTTATTGCTTAGTGGTTGTGACAAAACAAGTTCCACATTGGGTGGGGCGACATTGGGTACAGCCGCCGGAGCTGGCCTGGGTTATGCCATAGACGGTGGAGCTGGTGGAGCTGTTCTTGGCGGTGTGCTCGGAGGCCTAGGCGGTGCTGCCATCGGCCATCATGCCGGGAAATAGTTTAGAGGATTGATTTTTGTAAAAAATATCACAAAATTATATGATTTATTTGAGCGATGAATAAAGATATTAGAATTTATTTACTTATCTTTTGCTGCCTGCTGTTGAATGGCTGCGACAGTACCGAGGGCACCCTGGGCGGAGCGGCATTGGGTACAGCGGCCGGGGCCGGCCTGGGCTATGCCATAGATGGTGGAGCCGGTGGAGCTGTACTTGGCGGCGTACTTGGAGGCTTAGGTGGGGCTGCATTTGGCCATCATGTGGGATCAGAAAGCGACAAAAAAGAAGCAAAAATTGCCCGGCAACAAGAGGAGTTGCGCCTTGCACGAGAACGCAGTTACAATGATGGATTCGGCTATGATAGAAGCAGATACGATGCAGAAGAAAGACGTAGAAGAGATGAAGAAACCATAAAACTTCGGCAGGATATAGAGCGCAAACGTCTCGAAATAGAGAAGGCAAAGCTAGAAAAAGAACTGCATGATCATTACAGATAGGCATGGATATAATTTTCACTGACTCCAAATTACTCTGGGCTTGACAGTTTCAATGATAGGCCATAAGTATACCCTATTCAGATAAACAAATTATGTTGATTTTACGGCATTTAGGGTGGTTGATATTAATAGAGTGTGGAGCATATGTGTGACTCCAACAAATCTAAGTCAAGTAATATAAAGATTTCCATCAGATTTTTTCTGGTTTTGTTGGTTATATCGCTGGTTTTTTTTTGCATATTTTGCAGATTACTTCACCTGTCGGTGCTATCCAGGTCCAGGTATATGCCCTATGTAGATAGGCTGCGATCTAGTGTAAAAATTAAACAATCAAGGCGTGGACAGATACTGGATCGTAACGGTGTGGTTTTGGCCACAACAGATTGTATTATCGACATCGGAATTGATCCATACGTTGCTGACTATGAACATGATTTTTCAAAAATACAACAACTCGCAGCTCTGTTAAAAATGAGCAACGACTCACTGAAAAAGTATTTTAAAAAATATAAATATCTAAAAAACCAAAAGGTCACAGAGATAAGGTGGAAAAAAATCAAAACCATCGAAGATGATTCGCTGTTTGAACGTATCATGGCCCTGAAAATCAAAGGTATCTATGGAAACAAAAAATATAAGCGTTCCTATCCCACCGATGGGCTAGCCAGCCAGCTAATAGGTTTTATAAATAACAATGGCATTGCATCCTGTGGTATTGAAAAGCTTATGGATAAATACCTTAAGGGGCAAGACGGGTTGATAAAATCGGAAAAAGATGGTAAGCATCAGGAACTACGCCAATTCAGAAAATTAAACATCAATGTTAAAAATGGCTGTGATATCGAGCTGTCATTGGACCTTATAATCCAAGATATGGTGGAAAAGGAACTGGGAAATATAGTCAATAAATTTCATCCACAATGGGCCACTATTATCCTAAGTGATGCGGTAACCGGCGAAATTATGGCCCTGGGAAACCACCCTACCTATAATAATAATCGATACAATAAAGCTACCATCGATAGTCTTCGAAATAGATCCGTCACAGATATTTACGAACCAGGTTCCGTTTTTAAGATAGTTGCTTCGAGCATAGCCCTTGAGCGAGGACTTGTAACCCCGGAGACCCTATTTGATTGCAGCAAAGATTATGTAAATAGTTCGGGTATGAATATAAAATTACCAAAAGATCCGGGCAATTTTAATGAATTATCTTTGATCGATGTGCTGAGAAAATCCAGTAACCGTGGAATGGCACAGATAGGCATAATGCTTGGCAAAAATGGGTTATATAAAGCGGCAAAGGCCTTTGGTTTTGGAAAAATCACCGATTACGGATTCGATGGAGAAGTTTCGGGCATTCTGCATCCACCCAACAAATGGGATAGTCTAACCATAACGCGACTTCCCATGGGGCACGCCCTTGGTGCAACACCTATGCAAATGCATCAAGCTATGGGAGTTATTGCCAGTGGGGGTTTTTTATTAAAACCGCTATTGGTGAAAAAAGTTGTCGATTCTCTCGGGAATGATCTATTGGAATTCCATCCGGAGGTAAAAAATAGAGTACTGTCTGATAAAACGACAGCCATCATGGCGGATATTTTGCGCAACCCAAATAATAAAGACTCCACGATAAATGGCCTGGGCCTTTCCTATAAAACCGGAACTTCACAAAAAATTGTGAACGGAAAATATTCATCAAAACATCATGTTTCCTCCTGCTCAGGTTTCTTTCCATCCGATGCCCCACAAATACTTATCACAGTAGTTGTTGATGATGCAATTATGGAAAGCGGCATAGCCTGGGGATATATGGTAGCCCTACCATCACTGAAGTCACTGATTGACAAGATCTCTCGCTACATAGATATCCAATAAAAAAATAAACTCTACGCCATCGATAAAAATTATACTCAATTCATCGCCGACTGAGTTTCTTGGCCCTCCTCTGCCTCTGGCTTAACTTCGAAGGCTAGATCGATGACCACATCTCGATGTAATTTTATCTTGGCCATATGTTGTCCGGCATGCTTGGCTGGCTCCATGTGTAGCATTTTTTTATCTAAATCTATACCACATTCGGATAACTTCGCCAATAGATCCGAGGCCGTAATCGATCCAAACATTCTATTATTTTCACCGATTTTAGCCGTAAATACTAGTGACAATTCAGTAATCAGAGCAGCCGTTGACTTGGCATTGGCTACTTCATTAGCCTCGCGTTCGAGACGTTTTTTCTGCCAAAACTCCACCTGTTTGCGATTGTTCCGGGTCACAGGAATGGCTATCTTATTCGGCAACAAATAGTTCCTAGCATAGCCAGCCCTGACGGTGACACTATCACCTTCGGCACCTAAATTCTCAACTTTCTTTAGTAATAAAATATTAGCAATAGCCATTTTTCAAAAAAATTAAAAAGGAACATCATCACCGACGGTCCGAACCGAAGAAGCTTCATCGGCTACAACACCAATCCGTTCCAATCCACCACCATCTAAATTATCATCATTTTTGGACCCAATGAATTGGAAATTCTCAAGGACAATAACCAATTTGCTGCGTTTTTCACCAGCCGAGGACTCCCATTGATCCAATCTCAATCTCCCTTCGACAAATATCGGTTTACCCTTGACAAAATATTTGGCTATCACCTCGGCCTGTTTGCCAAAACAATCCACATCGACAAATACAACTTCTTCCCGGTTATCACCATCCGAAGAACGGCTAACCCTGGTGGTCGCAAGACCAAACTTGCAAATCGACGTACCATTATTAGTGGACCTTAACTCTGGATCTCTTGTCAAATTTCCCAACAAAATAACTTTATTAAATGAAGCCATTATTTGCACCACTCTATCATTATTCTGTTTATGGTTTTATCCAGGGCAAACCTATCTTTTATCGCTTTAGGAACACTGGATTCAGCTTCAAACGAAATTCGAACGTAGATACCGGACTGAAATTTCCTATCGGTTACCCTTTCAAAGGTCCTCTGACCAATGCGCTCCACTTCGCCTATCTGTCCTCCAAGAGCCACAAACGCATCTTTCAACTTATCCACCAAAGATTCCACCGAATCCTGATAATTCCTAGTGTCCAATATCATTGTCGCTCTGTAACGACTCCTCTTCACTGTGCTTTCTAATGCCACGATTTATTATATTCATAGAGTAGCTAGCGCCTTTGTCAAGTAGTAGCTTTAATCCATTGCAAATATTATTCAAATTTTCATCAATTTTTTTCCTATCTTCTGCCGGCAATCGACCGATCACATGATCGGCCAGTAGCATATATCTGTGTTTTTTCCCTCCTATCCCGATTCTAAATCTGAAAAAACCATAGCCCAGGTATTCGATCAAATTTTTGACCCCATTATGACCTGCATCTCCTTCTCGGACAGTAAGTTTATATTCACCAACCGGTATGGTTATATCATCGCAGAGCACAACCATTTCATCCACAGATATTTTAAAATAGGAACAAAATTTTGAGATCGCTCCGCCGGAATCATTCATGAATGTATCCGGTCTTAGTAGAAAAATCACCCTATCTTCATAAAATATCTTGGCAAATTTACAACCAAGGGAGTTATCAATTTTCCAGCCATCTGGTTTGATCTCAAAAACCCGGAGAGCAAATTCGTTAAGTACATAGGCACCAACATTATGCCGTGTATCATCATAGTTTGCCCCCTTATTGCCTAGACCAACAAATATCCGAGGCAAGCTACCCACATTAGGATTTTGCAGCAGCCGTGGACTTAGACTTAGAATTCACAGGTATGGAAGTTTCGCCATCCTTGGCCTCATTCTGGCCCACACAGGATAGAACAATATCATTGGCATTTGCTGCTAACTCAACACCTTCTGCTACAAATACATCCTTAATATGAATTGAATCACCAAGCTTCAAAGCACTCACATCAATCACCACATACTCTATCATATCCTTCGGCAAACAACGCACACTAAGCTCATGGCGAACCTGTTCAATGACACCATTTTCGTTTTTCACTCCATAGGATTCACCGATCAATTTTATCGGCACAACCATATGAATTTTTTCATTTTCAGAAATTTCATGAAAACCCACATGCGTAAATTTATCCGAAATTGCATCACGTTGGACTTCAGCCATAATCGACAACACTTTAGAATCCACATTGATCAATTCCACCGTTGCTGCAGAGTTACCTTTTTCCTTCATGAGAATACGAAAGTCCTTATCAGATAGGCTAATTGGGTGATGACCAGACTTACCATAAACCACCGCCGGAATACGCCCCTGGCGGCGCAGTCTCTTAGATCGACAACTTCCAATTTCACTTCTTTGACTAACAGAAATTTGTAAATTTTTCATAACCGTAACCCTAGCCGCCAATACGACTCTTATTAGGTTGTAGAGCAAAGTTATAAAAAATCAACCAAAATTTTTATTATTTACAGTTAAATTCAAAAAAAATATCATTTGGATTTGTGGATTCGAGCAACTTTCCAGTCTATCATTGGAGCCAATTTTGACGATTTAATCTCATCCCTAGAAAGCCAAAAATACTCCGGAACCTCCTGGGGATCTGCCACAATCGTCGGCATTTTATCAAAGCAATAATGGAATGTCACATCTATTATGGCCCGGGCAAAACTGTCTCTATATAAATTGCTACACAGATAATGTAATACCTTATCAATATGAATGCCAAGCTCTTCGGATATTTCACGCCGGACAGTACTCTCCAATATATCCATATCACCATTATCCAAACCTATCTCAACCTTGCCACCGGGAAAAATCAGCAATGGGCCATAATTACCAATATTACGCTTGATCACCAAAAATTTACCATCGCATTCCAGAGCACATACGCCCTTGACTATAAAGCTATATTTCTCTTCATCCATGGAGGCTCTAACGATTTACATTCATTAAAAATTCCACATTATTTTGAGTTTTCTTCATTCTACCTATGAGCATTTCCATGGCTTCTACCGGAGAAATTCCCTTCATGGCTCGACGCAAACCATATATTTTTGTGATCTCATCCGGGTGATATAACAGCTCCTCCTTTCGGGTGCCACTGCGTTCTAAATTTATGGCCGGAAACAACCTTTTATCGGACAGAGTCCTATCCAGATGCAGTTCCATATTTCCGGTCCCTTTAAATTCCTCAAAAATAACATCATCCATTCGACTACCAGTCTCCACCAAAGCCGTGGCTATTATGGTTAAACTACCGCCATTTTCTATATTCCTTGCGGACCCAAAAAATTTCTTTGGCAATTGCAATGCATTGGCTTCTACACCGCCGGATAGCACCTTACCACTACAGGGCTGTTCCGCATTATAGGCCCTGGCAAGCCTGGTTATGGAATCCAAAAGAATCACCACATGCTGTCCTCCCTCGACTCTACGCCTTGCATTTTCAGCAACTATCTCTGCCGCATGGACATGACTATCTGGAGACTCATCAAATGTGGAACTAATAACCTCACCGTAGGTTTGCCTGGAAAAATCGGTAACCTCCTCTGGCCTTTCATCGATTAGCAGTACTATGAGATGAACGTCCGGCCTATTACTTGTTATCGCATTTGCAATTCCCTGTAGTAAAACCGTCTTTCCGGTACGCGGTGGAGCAACTATTAACCCACGCTGCCCCAACCCAATGGGTGTTAATAGATCCACAATTCTCATCGAAAAATTATCCCATTTGGCCCTATCGTTCGTCTCCAATAAAAGCCGCTGGGTTGGATAATAGGGCGTCAATTCTTTAAACCTTGGTAGCCCGGAAATTTTGCCTGGATCCAGGTCCAGCACATCGACGATCCGAAGAATAAACGGACAGGTCGACTGCATCGATGGTGGATGAATATAGGCATTGATATTTTGTCCTCGCCTAAGCCCATAATGCTGAATCAAACACCTTGGTATATAAGCACTTTTAGGCCGTATACGATAGTTATCTGCTTTGTATACAATAACTCCATCACCACCTTCTATTGATTCGATTATGCCGGTGACTAAAATCGGTCTTTTTTCTGAAAAAGCTTTTTCGATGCATAAATCAATGATTCTACCTTTGGAAATAAATTTATCGCTGGATAGACCAAACATGCTGATCGCCTTGGCTTCCACCACTTCCTGAGCCTCTTCATAGATATCCATCATATTGAAAATAGGATTGGTCTCATCTATAACAGAGAGAAAATGCGCCAATCCTCACCGTGGACTGAAGTTTTCTTCTTAAATTATTATATTGAGGTTTTTG
>JAIRXD010000054.1 GCA_031268545.1 Puniceicoccales bacterium
CTTTCACGGCATTGTGCAATCCACGTCGATATAATTCAATGGAATTTGGCCATAGTAAAAATTTACAAGCACCGCAAATAAAGATCATACCACGGCGATAAATAGTATCGGTCTGATAATTTTCTTTATCCCTATGCCAACGGATTTTAGGGCAATTATTTCCCAAGCACTGGTCATCCTGCCAATGGTTATAAATATTCCAGATACCAATCCGAGGGGCATAGCATAGGAAATCATTGCCGGCAACAGTGCCAACACCAGGCAAAGCGCTGGCCATAGAGATAATTTTCCAGCGGCAATCAGATCCAATATATCCCTTACTGTATTACCACTCAATAGGATAAATACAAAAAATAATAACGAACCTAGCGATGTTTTTAGGGTTTCGGAAAAAATATATCGGGTCAAAAATTTCATGTAAGTTATTCTGGTTTCTTCAAAGCCTTGATGGATTCCATGATTCTATCGGTGGCATATTGATATCTATCTTCATGGCCAGGACCAGGATCGTAGACATTGCTGGATATTGGAGCTCCAACCACAACCTTGGCTTTGGTAGTTATATCTGGCCACTTACTTTGCCTACCCCAGATCTCATAGGTTCCAAACAGTCGTATGGGAACCACCGGAACCGAAGATCTGCAGGCAATCAGCCCTATCCCTGGTTTTGCTTTATGAATCTCGCCATCATTAGACCTGGATCCTTCGGGAAATATCACAACACCATGGCCATTTTTTAATAAATTAAACACTTTTTTTATCGCAGTTATATCACTTCCTCTATCCCTATCCGCCGGAATAGTATTGATCCTTTTAAGAATAAATCCAAGCAATCCCGATGCTATAAGTGTTTTTCTAGTAAAATAAAATATGTCACTGCGCTTTATAATGGCACTAACAAATGGTGGGTCCAGAAAGCTGACATGATTGGCTGCAGCAAGAAATGCACCAGCCTTCGGTATGTTTTCTATGCCATAGGCACTGCCATCAAAGATTTCTAGGAAACACAACCTAAAGAACGATTGAACCACAAGGTAATATGGATTCCAAGCCACGATAATAAATTCGATTAACCAGCGAGCATTTGTCGAGAGAAATATTGGCCAAATAATATCCAGGCCCATCAATTTTTCATCCACATACCTTATCAGCTAAGCTGTGCTTATACAAATAGATAGCATTCTTGACTATATGAAAATTTTAGTAAGACTGTCCACCTTTATGGCAGACAAAAATAATAAAAATAAGGAAAATTGCACAGGGAAATTTTATGTGGATGACCAATGCATCGACTGCGACCTGTGCAGAGATATGGCTGGTGAATTTTTTGCCAGACGCGATTTGGATGGCTGTTCATATGTGGCAAAGCAACCAGAAACTAAGGATGATATAGAACTCTGCGAAGACGCCATGGAGAGCTGTCCGGTAAATGCAATAGGCAATGATGGCGATCAGGAGTAGGACTCCAGCCACACCTTATCTATAGATGGGTTATGAGTTTATGGATGTTTTTTTGGTTATTTATTTGGATAATCCTATTTTCCCCCATGGGTCTAACAGCTATGGCTAAACCAACAATAACGGCCAATGGTGAAGCTGGAGTGGTTTATACCAGTAATTAGTTCTGCAACGAAAAAGATACTATTTCGGATAAAAAAGTCTACGTGTCCCCAAAAATTTCACTGACCAGCGGTGATATCAATTCTATTTTAGTGGCATCAACATCGATGAAACTAGATGCCCATAAATATTTCAGGATGCGCGATTTAGATGATATAAATGTGGCATCCAGATCAAAATTTGAAATATTTTTACCATCTACTAATTTGAAATCCAAGTTCTCCTATGTCCAGGCAGATATAAATAAACCTGAATTAAATACAAAAGGCCGACTGATCAGTCTAGATACGTTCGATGGCTATTTTTTTGTGGAACACGAACTTACCGATAAAGTAACCCTGGAAACATTGCTGGAGCTTGAAAAGATCCATTTGGTAAAAAAATATCCCAATCTCTATGATGGAAATATCATTTCCTTTGAGGCTAAACTAAGCAACGCCTTTTCGGATAAATTGCGACTAGGTCCACTGCTAAAAAGTTCCTATACAAAAATTAAGAAACCTAAAAGGTTTTTAAGCCATACCATTGCCGTCAACTCAAAATACGAAGCAAGCCATAGATTAAATATGGGAGGCTATATGGGATTACAGCTTTACAATAATCACGAATCCTTGTGTAAAAATTCATTCACATTTAAATATAATATAGAATATATGCTTTCATTTCCATCGAAAATTGTGGCTGAGGTTAAGCAAAAAATGGTCACGACCATGGATGGTAGTGTTTTTCAAAAAACTATCCTGAATTCGAAGCTTTTTTTATTAGTCTATAGGATGTTAGCACTTGGAATATCCGCTTCGACACAGTATCACAATTACAAAAATTATGGAAGGCATGACAGGCTTACAAATTTTGGAATAAATTTTCGAGCCTATTTCGGAAAAAATAAATATATCGATATTCTGTCCTATCAGTTTGCGCACAACCACTCCGATATGGTTGGTAAGTCCTATGTGGCACACACCATTAGCTCTAATATATATTATGAATTTTAATAATTTTAAATATCATGAATTGGAAAAAAAATATTTCGATGATTATTATAATATTAGCCGTTAGCTTATCCCATGGGTCTCGGATGGAGCAGCTCAGTAAGTTGATGCCATTGGATGAAATATCGGTTTCGGTTTTTGAAAACCCTGATTTTGAGACCAATACGATGATAACCGAGATCGGAGAAATATCGATGCCATTGATTGGAAAGATCAAAATATCTGGATTGACCCTAGAGGAAGCAGAAAATGTCATAGAGGCAAAATACAGCGATGGATTTATAAAATCGCCCTGTGTTTTAATCCGTGTGGTAAAACGTGCCCAGGAACAGGTAACGGTGCTTGGTAATGTTCAAAACCAAAGGGTCATCGAATTTGACTCCAACCGTGGCCTGACCTTGACCGAAGCTCTTGGCAAAGCCAATGGCCCAACCCTAAAGGCTGATATTTCAAAGATTATTTTAACTTCCATTGATGCCAACGGCCAACCTCAATCCAAACAGATCGACATGAAGGTAATTATTCAGGGAAAAACTAAAGATATCCAGTTGCAAAATGGCGACCTGATATACGTCAAGGAATCTATGTTTTGATTTAGACACGTATATGATTGTTAATATTTCGCAAATAAATATAGATTAAATTTATATTTCCTATCTACATGGTTAATAGGGACTAATGCCGAGTTTTGATATTATCAATTTTAGGTAAAAACCATCGACATTTCTAAAAATTATTGCATCTATATATCAGTTCCTAAGGATCGGAACTGGAAATCAAAAATATGAAAAAAATAATTAAATGTATATCAAGTATTGGGTTAGGATCGATGATTAGCATCGGAGTGATTTGCCACGGCGGCCCTGGCGATAAAGCCGACGGTAATAATCCCAACAATGATCCTAATAATAATCCCAACAATATTAATAACAATCTTCAAAAGATAAACACTGGCGATGTTAATAATAATCCCGATATTAATCCCAATAATATTAATAATCCCGGCAATGATGAGCCTACTGTGACAAAGTCGGGCTATACGGCCTGGGTTAGTGCCGATGAGGCCACCGATGATGTCTTTCGATGGGGAAATGGCGGTGTAAATGGTGATTACATTAAAGGCAAAATTAAAGCCACGACAAAGGAGGCCCTTGATAGCAGAAATAAGGCAAAGATAGAAAATGCTCTGTGTAAACTATGGGAGTCTGGAGGGTCTATTGGCTCGGTAAGTAGTACAATTTTAGGGTTGATTGAATATACTAAAGGCGCTACGAACATAAATGAAAAATTAAAGGAAGTGGTAAATAATAATATCGTTGTTGGTCCATTGGCTAATAGTTTAATAAAAAACAACCTTTCACCTGATGATTTTATGAAAATTCGGAACAATTTAGTTAGGGTTCTAGAAAGTAAGCAGCTAGAGCTGGCTAGTGAGATAGTTGGCAGTGACAATAAGCAAGGGATGACCGATGATGATTTTGTTTCATTGGC
>JAIRXD010000074.1 GCA_031268545.1 Puniceicoccales bacterium
CGCGCAGTGAAGAACATAGAGGTTTTTCTATCAGCAAATGGCAGTTCTTGTTCAACAACCTAAGGGCAACTTCCTGATGTTTGTCCGTGGGAACAACCACGCTCACCGCATCGCAGACCTCACCCAATTCCTCAATTGATGGAAAAATTTCACAGCCATACAATTTTGCAATTTCAGCCGCCCGATCTCCATTCATATCACATATGCCTACTAACTCGCAGCCATTCAATGAGTTATATATCCTCGCATGGTGTTGCCCTAGGTGGCCGACTCCGACAACACCACACCTTAATCTATGACTCATTTCTTTTTACCCAGAGTATCCTGGTTAATCCAATGCCTCAGCACCTCTGGAATTTTTACCCTACCATCCTGCTGCAAGTTGTTCTCTAGCAACGCCGCAAGCACCCGTGGCACGGCCAGACCGGACCCGTTCAATGTATGGACAAATTCCAGCTTGCCTGACTCCTTTGACTTGAACCTTATGCCCGCGCGCCGGGCTTGGAAATCTGTAAAATTACTGCAACTCGAGACCTCAAGCCACCGCTTCTGTCCCCCGGCAAAAACCTCCAAATCGTACTGCTTGCTGTGGGGGAACCCCATGTCGCCGGTGCATATGGCCAGCACCCTATAGGCCAGGCCGAGTTTCTGTAACATACTCTCTGCGTTTGACTTAAGTTTCTCCAGTTCATCGAAACTGTTATTTGGGTTGGCCCATTTTACCAGCTCAACCTTGTCGAATTGATGCAGCCGATTCAGGCCCCGCACATCCTTCCCCCAGCTGCCAGCCTCCCGTCGAAAACAGGGCGTATAGGCACACCGACACACCGGCAACTCCTCTTCGCTGAATATCTCGTTCCTAAAAAAATTCGTAACCGGCACTTCGGCGGTGGGAATGCAATAATAATCATCAACCTCCGCGTGATACATTTGTCCTTCCTTATCAGGCAGTTGACCAGTCGCCATCGCGCTGTCAGCATTCACCAAAATCGGTGGCATGAATTCAATATATCCGTTTTTTCTTGCCTCATCTAAAAAAAACGATATTAGCGCCCGGACCAATCGCGCCATATCACCTATATAAAAAGGGAAGCCGGAACCAGTAACCTTCACGCCCCGAGGGAAATCCAGGTAATCGCCAAACCAATGGATATCGTAATGGGGCACAGCAAATTTCGATATCTTTTCCAGATCGCCCCAGCTGTGAATGGTCTGGTTTTCCGTCTCATTTTTGCCCAGTGGAACAGAGTGATGAGGAACATTAGGTATGCTCAAATACAACGACTTCCAGGTCTCTTCTAGTTTCTTAAACTCCAAGTCCAGCTTTCCGACCTGCTCCGAAATCAGCCTCATCTCGGTAACCTTTTCACGAAACTCGGCCGAGCCCTTCTCCATCTTCGCCACACTATCATTGGCCCCATTCTGCTCCGCCCGCAGGTCCTCTATCTCGGCCAACATTTCCCGGCGCTTTCTATCGATCGCCAGAAATACATCCAGGTCACAGCGAAATTTTTTTCTAGAAATCCCAGCCTTCACCTCTTCGGCACATTCGCGTATATATTTCAAATCTAACATGTTATAATACCTCTAAATTTTTATTTATCATTGATTTTCGGTTCCTGGCACCAAGCCTCCGCAGATCTTCACATTGAGAAACTAAGCCGCCATTGCCATTTATTTTTGGTAAAATTTTAGCAGAAAATTGATCATTGACCTTCAAAAACAACCGGTTTAGATCTTCGACCGCCTCGAATAACCCGACGCATTTATCATATAGTCGACCACCGCGCTCGGCAATTTCCTGGGCATTTTCGTTCTGCTTTTCGACCTGCCACATGGATTTTATGAGCCTCAATGTAAGAAATAAGGTGGATGGATATACGGGTATAACTCCTTTATCCCGAGCATATTGCGCCACATCTCGACCGCTGAGCTGGCTAGCCTGAGCCTCATTGAAATAGGCCGCGGTCACATAGGCCGACTCGATGGGAATGAACATTAATAAAAATGGACAAATTTCCACATTGCCCAAAATATCGTGGTATTTCGCCACCTCATCGATATGCCTTTTGATCGATATCCTGTGTTCATTCAAGGACTTAGCCTTATCTCCATCACTGGTTGCATTTACGAATCTCTCATAGGCAGAAAGCGACACCTTGGCATCTATCAAAACCCATTGATTCTGAGGCAGCTTGACCAGGAAATCTGGCTTCGCCGCTGCATCATTTAACTTCAAATTCAGGCCAATTCCCTGGCATATAAAATCTCCGCATTGCCTCGATAAACCAGCATTCTCCAGCAAATTTTCCAACTGAACTTCGCCAAAGTTGCCCTGGGTCTTTGAATCACAACGCAGTGCATTGGTGAGATTTGAAGCTTCGGTCTGCATTTTTTCAACGTTTTCAAACAACACCTTAAGCTGGCAGGCAAGCTCGGTCCTGGACTTAGACTCCGGCAGAAAAATATCGCGCTTGAATGAATCGAACTCCGCCTTTATTTTCTCAACTATGCCGCCAATTTCCCGTGTAGTTTCTTCGGAAAATTTTGTCTTTTTGGCCTCAAGAATCTCCTGGGATAAATTACGGAGCTCAACCTTAAGTCGTTCTCTTCCATCATCTATCTGCATTCTAGTTGCCTCTAGCGCCGCGTTTTTATTCCATAGATCCGCAGCCTGCCCCCTGAGCTCAGCCAACATGATCGCCTGCTCCCCAAGTTGCTTCTCGGTCGCCGCCAACTTTCCATACAGCTCGGATCTCTGCTTCAAATATTCATCCCGTTCGCCCCGGACCTGCTCCAAATTTTTTGAACTAATATTGATCTGATCGCTGTATCTATTATAGCCAAGTACACTGATAACCACTGTCGAGATCAATGTAGCAGATAAAAATCCAAGCAATAAAGCCATAGTGACATTCAGCCATCTTTCAATGAACGCCCCAGGATTTCAACCTTTTTTATGTACCCTGGTAACTTCTTCATCGCCGCCATTTGCCTGATGAAATCATGGTATTTCTTCGCCGGAGATCCAATGATAACGCTTTCGGGTTCAACATCTTTTGTTACGCCTGACTGGGCACAAATCTTGGCACCGTCGCCGATATCCAGGTGGCCAGCAATTCCAACCTGACCGCCTAGCATCACATAATTTCCAAGCCTACTACTACCGGCAATCCCGGTTTGGGCAATAACTATACAGCCATCGCCCAGCCGTACGTTATGGGCTATCTGCACAAGATTATCTATTTTTGTGCCCCGGCCAATGATGGTCGACGCAATCCTCGCCCGATCTATGGTGGTATTTGCACCGATCTCAACATCATCTTCTATGACCACATTTCCGATATGCGAAACCTTCTTATGTTCACCGCCGATCATTTCGTAACCAAATCCATCAGAACCAATTACAGCACCAGAATTTATCTTAACATTTCTACCAATCCGGGAACGGGCCATTACGGTAACATTCGGAGCCAGAACCGTATTTTCACCTATTTCCGTATCGCAACCGATGAATGTTCCCGCCCCTATGACCACATTATCTGCAATCTTAACGCCCTCTTCTATAACAACTTTCGGTCCGATCGTAAGAAAACTTCCAAGCTTTACCGATGAATGAATCAGCGCAGTCTCCGCCACACCACTGACAGGATTCTGGCATAAAATTTCCTCAATTTTCGCGCATACCAAACCAAAACTGTAGGATGGATTGCGGCAAAAAACAAACATCTGACCCTCGGCAGGAAACAGTTTGATGTTGCCTGGAACCAGAACCATCGATGCCGATGTGTTTTTCAAATCATCCAAATACTCCTTACTTCTGCAAAACGACAGATCTCCAGGCTTAGCTTCATTCAATGGAGCCACTCCGCTGATACTAACGCAGCATCGCCCGATAACTCCTTCTGGATCAATAATCGAAACCACTTCATTTAGGGAAAACTTCCATTTCATAAATTCTTGAAGATTATTCCATAGGTTAAACATGTCAATGGCGATAACACAAAATATCATCACCAAAGAGATGGTGGTGAGGGAGCGATTCGAACGCTCGAAGAGCGAAGCTCGGCAGATTTACAGTCTGCATCCTTTAGCCACTTGGATACCTCACCAATGGATGAGTGCCAGCATTAGGACTAGAAATCTATTTGGCAAGGATTTTTTGATTCTGAAAATCATTATTTATAAACCCTGTTGACCCTAGCAGAAAGGGCACATAAACTTTCCCGAAGTATTCGCCCACCAATTCTACTGAATTCATCGATGGAAATACATCTGGCATTATCGCCGCCCAGCCATAGGACTTCATCGCCAACCTTCGCCGGACAATCACCCAATGCTATCATAGTCTGATCCATGGCCACTCTTCCAATCACCGGACAAATACAGCCGTTGACCATACAGCGGCCAGCATTCGTGAAACCGACCGGAATTCCATCCGCATAGCCACAGGCAACCACTCCGATTTTTGTATCCTTCTGGGTCTCGTACATGCCATCATAGCCAATCCTTAGGCCCGCCGGAATGGTTTTTATAAGAGCAATTTTACTTTTGAGGCTAAAAATTGGACGAATGCCCAGCCTAATTAGTTCTTCATCATGGGCATCTGATGCAATTCCGTACTGCATTGCCCCCACCCTAACACAGTTACAAATACCATCGGCTGTACAATTTCCAATGGCAAAACTACTGCTCTCATGAATCATAAGATTTTTTGTCGGCCAGTTAAATTTTTTCAGCCAGGCCCGAAAATTTTTACGCTGAAATGCTGTATAACCTTCATCTCTATCCACATGGGACAGATGGGTTGCGATACCACCGATTTTGATATATTTATTACTGCATAACCTTCGCAATCCGTCCACATTATTTTCATGCCAG
>JAIRXD010000003.1 GCA_031268545.1 Puniceicoccales bacterium
TTCCAAGATGCCACAACTACGTCGGATGGTAGTGCTTTGATGATATTTGTTGTGCGGGTTGTTTGATTGTATTCGAATATTTTACCATTGCCATCCTCATCCATCAATTTGTTATTCCACTCCACTCTGCCATCGGCGAAGCCTAATAATCCACCTTGGTTTTGGCCAAAAAAGTTTCCATTATTATGGGGTAAATTTCTGGCATATCTGCTATGATAATTCCCCTGAGGGCCATGCCATTTGCCATTGGTTCCAAGGCCACGGGTCCAAATGATTGGTGTGGAATCCGGTGCATCCACCGCCATATTCATGCATACCACGAAACAAGTTGGGATTGTAGCAAAATTTTCATCCATGATGCCATGGTTATCGATTATTTTAATGGGCATTTTTGTGGATGTATCATGCTTTAATACTTCCTTCAGCATATAATCGTAACTGGCTAGGCATAATTTTGGGTTATTGGATAAATGCTTTTGCCACACCAGATAGGCGATCCATGCATTTGCATTTTTAGGTAATTTTTTTGATGCCAGAAAAGTATCAATGTCGGCCTCGGTTATGGGTCGATTGGTTTGGGCGATGTGATCCTTGTAGGCTAACAGTATCTGTCTCGTAGAATTCGCAATGGCTGCCTTCCGAGAATCCAGGATGGTTTTGCTAATTATCGGAAGTATAGTTGATAGCAATATACCAATTATACAGGCGATAACCAACAGCTCTATTAGAGTGAAACTTTTCTGATTTCTGCGATTAATAGCTATGGCCGTGTAATTTTCACGATGTTTATTATTGAGATTAGGTATCATTAGAGATATCTGTACGGTCATGTTGGGCTTTATTTTTTTTTTTGTTTGAAGCACACATTGTTATCCTTATCTATGGTTATCGTCAATGGGAACCCTTCGACTATATTTCCCTTTAAAAATTCCTCAGACAGAGGATCTTCGATATATTTTTCTATGGCTCTTCTGAGTGGCCGGGCGCCGAACTTTTTATCGTAGCCATGCTTTATCAAAATTTCTTTGACCGGTTCTTCCATTTTGAGTTTTATATCCTTTGGTTTAAGGCGTTCGACTATTTTTGCTATTTCCAAATCGACTATTTTGCTTAGGTCATCATGGGATAGTTGCCGAAATACGATCATGTCGGTTAGTCTATTTATAAATTCTGGCTTAAATGCTCTCTTCGCTTCCTCGATTATGCTCTCTTTGGCCTTTTGAAAATCGCTTTCATCATCTGAGCCAAAACCAAGGGTGGTACTTCTTTGCAAAAATTGGGCACCGATATTGGTCGTCATTATCAGGATGGTGTTGCGGAAATCAACCTTTCGGCCCAGGCTATCGGTAAGATGGCCATCCTCGAGAACTTGAAGTAATATCTGTAATATGTCAGGATGGGCTTTTTCCACTTCATCAAAAAGTACGACCGAGTATGGTTTTCTCCTCACGGCTTCGGTGAGTTGACCACCTTCATCGTAGCCCACATAGCCCGGTGGCGAGCCTATCATTCTGGACATGGCAAATTTTTCCATATATTCAGACATATCGACTTGTATTAATGAGTCGTTACTGCCAAACATTTTTTCAGCTAATACTTTAGCCAGATGAGTTTTACCAACACCGGTTGGTCCGAGGAACATGAAGGCGCCTATGGGTCTTTTGGGATCTTTCAGGTCAGCTCTCGAGCGTCGCAGGGCCCGGGCGATGGCATCGGTTGCCTCCTCTTGGCCTATGACTATACTGCGCAATTCGTCGGCCATTTTCAGCAAACGTTCGCTTTCCTTCTGTTCTATTCTAGATAGGGGAATGCCGGTCCAGCCGGATACCACTTTGCAGATGTCCTCGGGCCCTATCACTGCCCGGTGATCTTTTCTGGATTTTCGCCATTTTTCCAGGACCGAATCCCTTTCCTCTTTTAACTTTTTTTCCTCATCTCGAAATTTGGCTGCATCTTCAAATTTCTGTTCAGAAATTGCCCTTTCTTTCAGATCGCATACCTCTTCAACTTTTTTTGAAAGTTTTTCTACCCTTGGTGGGCGATTCATCGTGTTTATATGTGCCCGGGATCCGGATTCATCCATGATATCTATCGCTTTGTCTGGCAAGAACCTGCCATTTACATATCTGTCGGATAGTTTGACCGCAAGCTCGATTGCTTCATTGGAATATTTTACATTGTGATGGGCTTCATACTTATCCCTGATTCCGAAAAGGATTTTCGTTGCATCTTCCACCGTGGGTGGATCTATATATATTGGTTGGAAGCGGCGTTCCAGGGCAGCATCCTTTTCTATATTTTTTCTATATTCCGATATGGTTGTTGCGCCTATGCATTGGATTTCTCCACGGGATAGAGCTGGCTTCAAAATGTTTGATGCGTCCATGGATCCTTCGGAGGAGCCTGCACCGACGATGGTGTGAAGTTCGTCAAGGAAAAGTATCACATTTCGGTTTCGTCGGATCTCTTCCATTACCGCCTTTAGTCTTTCTTCAAACTGGCCACGATATTTGGTTCCGGCAACCATTAACGCCAGGTCAAGTGTTATAACCTTTTTGCCAGTAAGAAGATCTGGGACATTTTCGTCGGCGATTGCCTGGGCAAGCCCTTCGGCTATGGCGGTTTTACCAACGCCGGCTTCACCGATTAATGCCGGATTATTCTTGGTTCTTCGGCAAAGGACCTGTATGGTTCGCTCTATTTCCTTTGATCGACCTATAACCGGATCCAGTTGGCCTTCCCGGGCCAGCGCTGTAAGGTCACGGCCAAATGCCTTAAGGGCTGGTGTTTTTTGTTCCCGTTGGGTAAGTGATTGGGAGTGGCCATATTCCTGAGGATCATCCTCATCATCGGAGTCATCCGAACCTTTTGATGACTGCATGCCAACGAAATTTGGATCCAATTCGGCCAGGATTTCATTCCGACAGGCATCCACGGTTACGCCTAGTGCAATGAGTGCTTTGGCTGCAATGCCTTCGGTTTCTCTCAGTAGGCCAAGCAGCAGATGTTCGGTGCCTATATATGGATGATTCAATGCTTTGGCTTCATTTGCAGCTGCTATGAGAACCTTTTTAACCCTGGGAGTAAATGGTATGGAGTCGATATGTTGGCCGGCCGTTGTATCATCCTCATGGATCACATCTGCAATCATTTCCTGGATCTTTTGTTTTATATCATCGCTATCTATGTTAAGGTTTTGTAAAACATTTATGGCTATACCCTGGCCAAGTTCAATCAGTCCAAGTAACAGATGTTCGGTGCCCACATAATTTTGACTAAGACGATCCGCTGCCTGGCGTGCTAGCACCAGCACCTGCTGGGCCCTTGGAGTAAAATTCATCGGATTCATGTTTGATGATGGTATGTAATTCATGATTTATTAGAGTGATGTATAATATAAGTAATATAAATTGGTAAATCAATCAAAGAATGGCAGACAATTAATTATTCAAAAAATTTGATTTATTTACGGACAAAAATTAGGTATTTTGAAATAACATCCAGTATTTTTGTCAGTTGTGGTTTTGCTATACTGTAGGGTGGCATGATGTAGATAAGATTTTCCACTGGTCTAAGCCAGACGCCTTCCGCCAGGCAAAATGATATAAATTGTTCTCTATCAACAGGTTTATTCATTTCTATTACTCCAATACTACCAAGTACACGTAGATCTTTTACATCCGGATGTCCTTTCAACCGGGCCAAGCCATCTATAATTTGGGTTTGCAGAGCCATTACTCTATCCTGCCAATTCTGGCTTAATAACAATGAGATACTTGCAATGCCGGCAGAGCAGGCCAGTGGATTAGCCATAAATGTAGGCCCATGGAGAATAGGTTGGCCATGGCAGCAAATTCCATCGATAATTTTTTCTGTGGCTAATGTTGCGCCGAGGGATAGGGTTCCACCGGTTATGCCTTTAGCTAGGCACATTATGTCCGGTTGAACTTCGGCAAAATCGCAGGCAAACATCCGGCCAGTGCGACCAAATCCCGTGGCTATTTCATCGGCTATAAGAAAAATATCGTACTTTGTGCAGAGATTTTTGAAAATTTTCAAGTATTCCTTGGCATAGAACCAGAAACCGCCGGCGCATTGAGCTAGGGGTTCGAAAATCATGCCGGCTATTTCCTGGCAATGAAGGGTGAAAAATTTTTCATATTTTTTTGTTTCTTCTTCAATATCAAAACCTTCTCCAAATCGATATGCTGGTTTTGGCAAAAATACCTGTTTGGGCAAAATCGAGGCAAATGATTTATGCATTCCATTGATTGGATCGCAGACAGACATGGCCCAAAGCGTGTCCCCATGGTAACCACCTAACAAAGAAAAGAATTTGATTTTCTGTTGATTACCAATGGCTTGCCAGTATTGTATTGCCATTTTCATCGCCACTTCAACGGCCACTGAACCTGAATCGGAATAGAAAATTTTTTGCAAATTTTTTGGCACTATTTTCAGTAATTTTTCTCCGAGTTGCACCGCCGGCTCATGGGTAAACCCAGCGAACATGGTGTGTGAAAATTTATTGATTTGAGATTTTAAATGATCATTCATCCTAGGGTTATTATGGCCATGGATGGCGGACCACCAGGAGGATATGCCATCAATAAGTTGTTTACCATCAATAGTATGCAGTTCACAGCCCCGGGCATAAACCAGGGCTTCAACCGGCTGCGGATTTTTTGGAGAGTCATAGGGATGCAACAGGTGTTTTCTATCGAAGGAAATGATATCCTGTGCAACTTCGATTTGATCATCGGATAGAGCAATATCAGTCAGCAGATCGCTGATGGGATCAAAATCGGTTGCGCCTACCATATCCTTGGATGCCATGCATTTCAAGAATGGGATTTCGAGACATTTCAATCCACTAAATGAGGAAATTTGTTTGATATTATCCTCCAATATATGGTGGCAATTGTCGCTAGGAAATTTGGTTTGATTCATAAAAATGGCAGAGATAGTTAACCCATTTCGTTTTAGCTCATTGATTGATAACAATGTATTGTTTACCGCCCCTAGTCGATTTTCTGAAACCAGCAGAACTTGACTGGATGTTGCTAGCATTAAGTCCAACATAGTAAAGCCATTGCTATCTATAGGAACCAGTATTCCACCTGCACCTTCTATGATCAGGATATCGTTTCTTTTGCCAATTTCTTCTATTTTTGCTAGCAGGTCGACCACATTTATTGTGCGGCCTTCCAAATTGGCGGCTAGTGCAGGGGCGCATGGAGTTTTAAGCCATTCTAGGCAATGGATTTCGTATTCATTGGCCAGATCGGAAACGGCCTTGGAATATAGAGATATATCCGCCGAAGGATCATCGGGACTGCTACAGCCGGTTTGTATTGGTTTTAGTATTGCGGTTTTCAGATCCATTTTAAGCATATGGCGAAGTAAGGCCGATGCTATTATTGTTTTTCCGACGTTTGTATCGGTTCCGGTCAGGAATAATGGTTTTATCATTTTCATCCCTGGGGCATTAGGCCAAGTTTTTTGATATTTTCTAAATCTTTTTCAATGGACTCGCCACTGGTGGTTAGATAGTCTCCGATCATGACAGCATCGGCTCCGGCCCTGAAAATTTCGTACTGTCTATGCCCAAGAATATCCTTTCGTCCACCACATATTCTAATACTTATATCCTGCAGAATTAGCCTGAAAAGTGCTATTATTCTGAGCGCTTCGTCGACGGATAGACTTGGTAGATTTTCAAATGGCGTAGCTTTATGTCTGTAGAGAAAATTAATTGGAACACTATTTGGTTTCAATTTATAAAGTTCAAAGGCGAAATCTAGACGATCGACCCAGGTTTCTCCACAGCCAAAGATTCCGCCGACGCAGGTTTCTAGACCAACTTTCTGGGCATTTTTAACCGTGGCTAGCCTGTCCTTCCATCTTTGGGTAGTGCATATTTTTGGGTAAAAATTTTCTGAAGTTTCTAAATTATGATGAAATCGTGTTAACCCGTTTTGTTTAAGCTTTTTAAGGTCATCGAGGCTTAATCTACCCAATGATCCACATAGCCGTTGTTTGTCATTGTCACTCAAAGCATTAAGTACCTGGGCCAAGGATTCCACATCCTGATGGCCAAGTTTTCCTCCACTGGTTACGATTCCACATTTATTTGCACCGGAAACCAGAACCTCCTGTATTTTTTTTCTAAGCGTTTCATTTTCAAGGAACTTATATGTATTTACCTGGGTTTTATAAAAGGAACTCTGGGAGCAGAACTTACAATCCATATCGCAAATCCCTGATCTGGCATTGATTATTCCGCAAAGATGAATTTTGTTACCGAAGTACTTCTCTCTTAAGGCGTTGGCTTTTTGAAATAGTTTTTCATTAGACCAATCCCTGGCTATGTTTAACGCAACTTTCTTTGTCAGCATACACCGGCTATGGTGTAGCTATGATAGGTGAAAGTCAACAGGTAAAAGCGACAAAACATCATTGATCCAAGGTCCAGAAAATTGCACCCTAATCCAATAATGTACCTAGATGAACGAATATTTTTTTTGGCTATTCTGCAATGAAATCAGCTTCAAGATTTTCAATACCATCGATCAATTGCTTGGATAATATCACGATACCATTTATGATCTTTTGGATTTTCGGGGTAATATTTGGGCTATTGAGAATATCGCTGCTTGAATTTATGAAATCTCCAAGCTGTTTCTTCGCATCTCTAACTTGTTCTAATACTATTTCTTCTTCCTTTGTCATTTTTATTTAATTTTGCAAATTTATTAATATTTTATGTTGTCACTGAGGGTTGTAACCCTTGGGGTGGTAAATCCTGCGCATTGGCAATCACATTGATATTTGGAGTATTTTTAAATTTATCTACAACCTGTGTGATTCCATAGCCAATGGTTGTGGCTATGCCTTTTAACAGAGACAGTGGAAATTTGATAAGATCTACTACGGCCAAGCCAGCATCTAGGAGGCAATTAACTGCAGCATGTTTGTCAATTTCTCCTTGATTTTTTATATGAGCAATCATTTGGGCTGAATCATTGGTTATATTGTTGTTTGATAATCTAATGGCATCAATTGATTTTGAACCTATATTTATAGATATTCCTGAGGCTGCATGGATGATGCTGGCAGCCAAATTGCAGATTATTCTTATAACACATGAAGCAGGGTTATCGCGTATCAAAGTTATAGCGAGATCTGAAATAGCTCCACCGACTTTGCTTTGGGCTCCGAGTTTTGCATCTTCAATTTCATCTGATTTAATACGACATTCCAATAGGGATTGCTTTGAACTATCATCTATAGTGGAACCTTTTAGGGTTGGCAAATTCGTGTGCTTTACATATACATCGGATACAGAAACAGCTTTGGCATTTAATTGCCCTAGGCTTGTCCCGTTATTCGGACATTCTTTCTCTTTAATGCGTCGGTCTCGGATGTCGATGGACATCGGTTTCAAGGCTACCCTCCAGGCAACGGCCCATCCAGCTCCAGCACCATTTGCTTTACGCGCCTGATCGATTCTAGCTAGTGCTTCGCGATCCGGTGTTAATAATCTATCTCCAAATCCAACACAACCCATAGCTCGCCTCAATTTTCATTATGATAAAAATTTTATGAAATAGGTCAAGTATTGTTTAAACCACGAAGGTCTGCTTATGGGCTTAAATCCTTGGCCAGAGGGCAATTGATTGGCGTAAAAATAAACGGCCCATTCCAGGACCGCTTAGTTGATTATGAATATTTATTTATATTATTTTTATATGGTATCCTTCCTCGTGGTCTTGGGGGCCAAGACCCATATCTCGTATAGATCATCGAATACATCTTCTATGGTTGGTCGATCCCAGGGGAGTGGAGCTAGCATTTTAGCCAGTAACGCTGACATTTTATTGAGTCGGTCTTTATCGTAGATACCGTTATTTATACTTTCTAATTTTTTATGAAAATATTCTATTCTATTATATTTACAGATTCTAAGGTTAAGACATTTATCGAAGGTTTCTGCAGTAATTTCGGGGCAAGCGTCATTTAAATATTTTATTGAGCCATTATTGAATAGGCTATCAGCAAGCGAATTTCCTGCCTTCCCAAACCAGAATGATAGTAGACAGGTTCCGGCGGTATATATATCTTGGCTCAGCTGTGCTTTACAGTGACATATAGATTTTTCAAATTTTTCAAATATATCTATATCATTTTTCGCCATTTCTTTATTTTTTAAATAGATACGCTTTTTCTTTGCTTTTGCATCTATCAATTTAAAATATTTTTCAATTTCTGTTAAATATTTTTCAGTTTCTGTTAAATATTTTTCAGTTTCTTCTGAATATACTAAATTTTCTTTTTTACGGATAGATTCAAGCTCTCTATTGTAAATTTCATTAAAACTTTTAATTTCCTCTCTTATTAAATTTACATTGGTTTCATTACAAATATTTAAAGTTTCATTAATTAATCCTTCTATTAATTCATTTTGGTTATCTTTGGCTAATTTCTGAGCTCTAGCTAAATATTCTCTTATTTTTGTATTGAAACATTCAATAATTATATCAATTTGAGGTACTCTTTCACTTATTGCTTCTTTTTCTAAGCCAATTAATTCTATTATTCTATCAACATAATTGTCAAATATTTCTGGGGCTGCATTTAGTGAATATACAATAACTTTATTATCTATCTTTACCAGTCCACCTAGATCTATTATTCTTGGATCATAATTTATATTTGGATCATAATTTTTTTTGGGTTTATAATTTAGATCTTTTGGTATTTCGGTATTATCTCTTACTGTTTTGGAATTTTTTTGTAGCATGATATTTTCTGGCTTCAGGTCGCTATGGACATATCCGGCGGTGTGAATTGACCTCAATATGCTAATAAATCCTATAGATAATCTTATGGCTTCTGATGAATTGATTACTGTATTATATGGCTGTAAATTCTTCTTACATGCTTTATCTAGATCATAACCATCGACTATAGGTTGTACCAATGCATGCTTATCCGTTTCTGTTATTTTTAGTTTTTTATTTTTTATCGATGCTGCCAAATCGGTCATATTTCCTATGGTCGGAACTATGCCATCAGCGCCTTGGACTTTTATCAATTCGTTCAAATCTTTGGTATTAGTTATGTAGCCATCTAATTCTTTCATTAAGGCATCGGTTGTTAATTTTTCTTTTTCGAGAATTTTTATCGAAGCTTTGATTTTATTGCTAGCAGTTGTATCCCAAATATCATTGATATAATCTTTATTAACCAATGCATTTGCGTACGCTTGTGTGATTGGCTTTTTTATTATAAAACTTTCACCTCCAATGGTGCATCTATAGATAGTGCCCTGTCCGCCATGTCCAATTTCCGTAAGTGTTATCTCTGGATCCTTGTCTACAGGCTTTGCCACTTTATACACCGGAAGGGTTTTCTTTGTGGTTGTTTGTGTTACCTTAATAATTTCTGGTGCCTTTTTATTTGTTGATTTATTGGCACTATTAAGTTGTTTCGGCATATTTGAGCGTATGAAATCTGTTATATCTTTTCGTTCAACTGGAGTCATTGGGATTGATTTTTTATTGTATTCTACTTTTACACGACTTTCTTTATTTTTCCCTGGTGTAATGGGTTGTCGTGTTCTAGGGTTGAGTAGTGGATAGTGGGGTGGTATTTGGCGGCCATTTACTTGATTCTTAATACCATTACCAGGGGGATTATATTTATTCATGCCTGTATTTTTATTGCGACTAAGCTGTGGAGGTATCTGTGGAATTCCTGGCCTATTTTTTTGTGGATCAGGAGGCCATGCCATTACTTTGGGGGCCTGAGACCATCCAATGGAAATATATGAAACCAGCGCAAATATTTTGATCAGAGACAGTTTTTTTTGCTTTTCATATATACCATTGTTAGTAATTGGATTTCTACGGTTTAGCGATTTTTTATCCATATTGTTCATATCCATGGAAATATTATGTAAAATTTACCCGGGGTGTCAAATCTGAGCCTATTTTAATTGATTACTTGCTCTTTTCGAAATGTTTAGCGATCCTTTAGGCGTTATTTCACGGATAGGGCTGATATCATTCCTGGGTTGCTATGGAGCAGATCAACCAATGGATATCGTGTAATTTGAGCCCTTTGTTATTTATTTTCGAAATGGTTCCATTATGTATATCATTGCCTTTTTGAAAGATCATCAAAGGAATTTCGTTTTCTACTGCTCCATCGTATTTAGTATATGATTGATGATCGCCATATAAAATGATTACCGTATCATCCGGGAGTTTTTCATACAGTTCAAGTAAACATTGGTCCAGATAATTTATGCTATTGATATATTTTTTCCCTAATGTATCATCCTGGCCGTTTGGATATATATTTTTCAGTGGAGTCATCATGAAATCATAATGGCTTGTGAGGGTTATTATAAATATAAAATTATTGTCATTTAGGTTGGTATTTAGCTGATTTATGGCAAACTTGAATACATCGCCATCGTTTATTCCCATGAACTTTTTTTCAAATCCAAATGGTTCAAGATCTTCTAGGAAATAGATTTTTTGGAATCCCATTTCCATGTAGGGAATTCTTCTGGAGAAAAAGTTGCCGGTGCATCCGTGATAAGCTGCAGATTTGAACTTTGTTAGCTTTTTAGGTAGAGCTTCCAGCTTGGAGAAATTGAAGAATGGATGTAAATAATATGGAGCAGCTTTCGATGTTTTAGCTCCCACTATAATATTATAATCTGAACTTGCTGATCCCATTATATCATTTTTGGTAATCTTTTCAATAATCGAGTGGTTTTTCATGGAATCCAAAAATGGCATCACCTTTTTGCCATTAGATTTTAAGCATAAAACTGAATAATCCATACTTTCTACCTGTATCACGATGAGATTTTTAAATGGTTTTAGTGGTATATCAACTGCTAGATTGTTTTTTCGCTGATCGTAGAGGCTTTGTGCTATGTATACGTTTTCCACCTCTGTTTCATGTATACTGGCGATGGCAAAGGTATTTAGATAACCGTAGGCTTCGAGCATTCTTGGTTGGGCGATTTCTAGAAACTCATATTTACTGGAGATGGTTTTGATGGATATTTCGATAAGAAAGAATAAAAAAATTAGGGACAAAAGGCCATGAAAATGTCTATTTTTGTAATTACATATTCGTAGATTATTGATTATGTAGAATTTTATGATCAGTGATATGATCAATGCCGAAAATATCACCGGATTGATCAATGAGGTAACCACGTTAATTATAGCCAAGAATTCATGAAATTGCGTGGCTATGGCCTTAAATGTTATTGGGGCCTTGAAGTAATTATAATAGGTCATGCATAGCAATGATAGTATAAATTCCAGGATGCTTGCCAGATACAATATAACTTTGCGTTTCCCATAAAATATTGTGGTCAAGAAAAATGCAAAAAAGAGATCGATGAGTGCTCGAAGTGCTGTTGCTTTGATGGAATTTATAGTATTATTATGAATATGTACTGTAGTTAGTTCTTGAACTACAAATGCTTCCAAAGCAAATGCCAGGACCAGCATGATTAGATACATGTTAGCGCGTATGAAATTTATAAAAGGTTTATATATAAAATTGTTCATATCTGGAAACTGCCTTGTTTAATGTGTATTTTTTCAAAAATTCTCTATGCCCATTGGTTGCTAGTTGCGCTAATTTTTTTCTATTATAATATAATTCCAAGATTGCTGAGACTGTATCATCTATATTAGATGTGATAATTCCGCAATTGCTTTCGGTGACAACCTGTTCTACCTCAGAACCTTTTGGTACCATTGCTATTACGGCCCTGGCCGAAGCGAGGATGCCATATAGTTTACTTGGCACCGCATAACCTAACATATTTTCCCGAAGTGAGATCAAGCCAATGTGGCAGGCCGCGAGAGTTTCGGAGAGATCAGTTTTGGGCTGTGGTGGAAGCCAGGTTATATTTTTTATCTGGGCGGATAATTTTTTTGCCCTTTCCCTTCGTTTGCCATCACCGAGAAAGAGAAAGTGAATATTTTCGTACCCTATAAGTGCCTTGGCCACAAGGACAAATGAGTCCATGTCGTGCAGCATTCCCATGTTGCCAGAATACTGAACCACGAATTTCGATTGGAGATTTAGTTCATTGGTTAGGTGGCTATCTTCGAAGGTTATCAACTTTCCGTTGATTTGGCCCCAATGGGGAAAGTAGTGGGTGGTTTCGTCCAGACCGTAGGATGTTTTAATTACCTTTTCCATATCTCGCCCAATGACAAAGATCCGTTCTGCCCGATGAAACGCCTTTCTATTCAACGACTTCCATATCTTTACCACTAGTGCGTTTGGTTTAAAAATTTCCAAGCCTATTAGTATTTCTGGGTATAAATCTAGGAGGAATAGGTCATAGCTGAACCTAAATAATTTTTGTAATATATAAATCCAGATCGGCAGAAATGGGGGAGCGGTAAGCGCTATCACCTTGCGGGTGCGATACTTAGGTATATATTTGCCGAGGTGCAGCAGAAAGGCGATGTAATTATATAGCCTGCATGATATGTTTTTTTTTGAAGGGTTTTTTGGGCCGATGCGGATGATTTTTATTTTTTCGAATGGGTGAGTTGCATCGGGTTTGTGTTCGGAGGTCAATGGGTGGCCGCAGAGTACAGAGATGTCATGGCCTTTTTCGGTGAGGCTGTGGATTAGATCGGAAAATAGTTGGCTTGTGGCCTGAGTGTCTGGCCAGAAGTCTCTGCAAATCAACACTATTTCGCCCATTCCAGTGGAAAGTAGTATAATTAAACTCTGGTAATTTTCAAAGTTTTTCATTTTCCGATGGTAATTTTTGATTTATTCCCTAAGGGTGTCCTATGGCTGTGAAAGATGCATGTCTGGTGATTGATACGGCAACACAGAAAAGCTTTGTTTTTGTTGTGGTTGAATGGCAAGTTGTTGATTCATTTGTTTGCGATGAACCCATGATGATTTTCGATTTTTTAAAAGCTGCCCTGGAAAAATATTTTTTCAGCAAAATGGTTTTCTGCGAAGGCCCGGGTAGGGTGATCAGCATACGTATTGCTATGTTGTTTTTGAGATCCTATGCTTCTCTGATGGAAGGGGTTAGCACGTTTTCCTATACGAGTTTGGGTTTTGCTATGGAGACAAACAATGCCAAGGATACCATAATATGCTCCAAGGGTATGGGAAATTTTTTTTCCCTAGAAAGAGGTTCGGATGTTATCAATTCCATTGGTCTGGAAGAGGTTAAGGTTTTAGATCCCCGGCGAACTGCTTTTTTACAGACGAAGCCAGAGGTAGGGAAGGGTTTGCCAAATTTTGATTTTGCCAACTATGATCCGATGGCTGGTTGCATTACGGCTCTTAGATCGACAAGATCTAACTGCATGGCCCGCAGTCTGTTCGATTCGGTCGGAGAGTTTTCCACCTGGAAAGGTGAGCGGCATCGCTGATTTTTTGATCAATGACAGAGGTTGCTAATATCATTGAAGTAAATGCAATTTTTAAGCATTTTAGAACGAAAGCTGAGAATATCTCGGTCATTAACGATGTGAGTTTCAATGTATTATCTGGCGAAAGTGTTACTATCCTTGGTGAATCTGGCTGCGGAAAAACCACATTGCTTAGTCTAATCGCCGGGCTAGATAGGCCAGATCAGGGCGATGTGATTTGGAATGGGCTTAACATAAAGTGCTTGTCTGATAATAAATTAGCTATACGGAGGTCAAAATTTTTGGGATTTATATTCCAGGATTTTTGTTTGATCAACGAAATCAGCGTGTTGGCCAATGTATTGTTACCTTCTATGTTGGCCAAGAAGGACATATGTAGTGCCAAAAGTCGGGCTCATGAGCTGTTAAAATCTCTTGGTATATCTAGCAAATTTAACAGTTTGCCCAATTTATTATCCGGTGGTGAACGCCAGCGGGTGGCCATAGCAAGGGCGATGATAAATAATCCGGCGGTGATTGTAGCCGATGAGCCCACCGGGAATTTGGATGAAAAAACCGGTGCTTCCATTATGAAAATGATTCTGGATTTATGCGATTCGGATAGAATTTCTCTGGTGTTGGTCACGCATAATAACAGGTTTGCTGCCATGACAGACCGGGTTTACAAACTAAGCGATGGGTCATTGGCAAGGGTTGGTTGATTTGCGCCGAGACGTGCTCAGGATGTAGTGGGTTATTCCGATGCATATGGCGCTGTCTGCTATGTTAAAGGTTGGCCATCTATATATTTGCAGATTTACGTCGATGAAATCTGTGACGTATCCAAATAGCAATCTATCGATTATATTGCCTATGATGCCGCCGCATATGCTGCCAAAGGTATATTGATAGGTATGAACTTCCAAATTTTTCCTGGTCAAAAAGATTACCAACACAGCCAGGCAGCCCAGCAGTCCGAGGAGGTAGGTGCTTTGACTGAACATCCCCCAGGCTGCGCCGGTATTAAAGGACGGCCTGATATATATCCAGTTGTCTAGAATGGTGATAGGAAGCGTATAGTGACCTAAACAGCGTGCTCTTATTATATATTTACTGATCTGGTCCAGAATAATCCATGAGAACAGTGTCGTCCAAAATTTGCGAAAACTATTCTTCTGTGATTTCGTCATCATAAAGGCTAAATCCGCTATCGATATCTTCGGCAAATGCGCCACTGGATTTGGCTTTTTCTTTCATGGCAAGCTGCTGTTCATGTTCTTTTTTGCCTGCAACAGAGTACCTTGTGAAAGGAAAAACCATCAACCTTTCTTCGGATATGGCTTCGCCGGTCACTTCACAAACTCCGAATGCATTATTTTCTACTCGATTTATGGCCTCGTCGATTTCGTGCAAAGCTTCGAGGCCAGAAGGCAGCATGGTGAGTGCGAATTCCGGATCAAAATCATTTTTTTTACATAATAATTTATTGGGGATTGCATCATTGTTTAATCTGTGTTTCACTATCTCTCTTAATGTCAACAGGTTATTGTAATGTGTCTTTAGGTTTTTCGGTACATCTTTGATTTTTCTGTCTTCAATTTTATTTTTTTGAGTAGACGGATTGAAGCCGAGTATATCTGCAATGCCGGCTGCCGCTACGACAGTATTTTTATTTTCTTGCCTGATTTTTTCTACGATTTTTTGTTTATTTTGTATCTTTATATTATTGGACGCGTCTAGGCCTTCTTCGGATCTTGTGCGCAAAACTTCTAG
The DNA here is from genome assembly GCA_031268545.1 of Puniceicoccales bacterium. Lineage (GTDB taxonomy): Bacteria > Verrucomicrobiota > Verrucomicrobiia > Opitutales > LL51 > JAIRTH01. The sequence continues at coordinate 15,207 of JAIRXD010000003.1, forward strand.
CACATCGTCCATTGAAAAGTAGCTTGAAGTGCGATTATTATGTTTAGTCAAAGAACTGCGATGTTTTTTAACCATTTCAAGTACAACATCGCGTTTTACCCCGCTAGATTTTTTTGATGAAGCTTTTTTATTAGCCATAGTTATAAATTTTGGATTAAAATTCTTCTGGATATTTATCTTTGAGTGCTTTCATGCAGCGTTCAGACACCTGGCCAAACCTACCTGCGTCAACCAATTTAGGAACTCTTCGCCAGCTTCTGGGACATTTTTCGAGTTTACTTGGCTCTGCTTTTACAGAAAATACATCACCCTCTTCGACATACACTTCTGAAACAATAAAATACTCTTCCAGTTCATTATTATATTTTTTTAGCAGCTCGAAATTCCAGCAATTGCACTGCAGCGTAACCTTTGCATCGAGAGATTGCCCAATTTTTTTTGATTTTCGGAGTAGTTCAAGTTGTTCATTGACTTTATCGCGAATTTGCATTAGGGAATCAACCTCAGAAGCTTCCTCGGAAAAATCGAGCCAATCTTCGTATTTTGGCCAATCTGCCAGGTGTATGGATGTATCAGAGATTTCGCAATTATTGATCATAAAACTCAAGGCCTCGTCGGCGGTAAACATAAGAATTGGAGCTAGTAATTTCAATAGTGAATTTAGCACCTGATGGATCGCCGTTTGGGAAGACCTTCTGCTGGACCAATTTGGCCCATGAGTATAAAGTCTATCTTTTAATATATCGTGGTATTTTGCCGACAATTCCACTGAGCAAAACCTGTTGATCAGTTGGTAGACTCTATGAAATTCATAGCTATTATAGGATTCGGTGCATTGCTCTATTAGAATTTTGGTTTTGTGCAGAATCCATTTATCGATGGATGTCATATTCTTTTGAGCGACAGCGTGTTTTGTAACATTAAAATCATAAAGATTTCCGATCTGGAATCTTAGGGTATTTCTTAGGGATCTGTAGCTATTTACCACATGGATAAAAATATCATCAGATATGGGTACATCGTTCCTAAAGTCTT
>JAIRXD010000047.1 GCA_031268545.1 Puniceicoccales bacterium
GTACAGCATTTGAACCATTTTCAAACAAAGGAAGGATTCCCAGGGCAAACATGGTGGTCAAAACACTGGTCATAAAGCTACAAAGCACCTGGTGTATGCAGACGAAAGAGTTGATATCCTTTAGCCAAAAATTCGAAATCGATAAAAGTGAAAAAGCCGAAGCAGCCCACATGCCGGCATAAATAACCTGGGATCTCAGTGATACTCTGCGGCAATAGTGGGCCACAACAAATATAATAAATATGCATACCAACATGAATTCGATGTTTTCGGCAAGCATCATTGTGAATAAAATAGAAACAATACTGCCCAATACCACACCAACGTAGGTCCGAATAAGCAATGTACAAAGTATTGTACTTAAATAAAATGGATTGATATAGGGCAATATGTGTACAAAAAGTTCCGAATTTCTAAAATGTTTGACTTCTCCAATCTGAAATATCGTCCTCAATATAACTAGATTAGTAAACAAAATCGTCAGTATTAACAAAAAATTTTTCGACAAATCCAGAGCAGTACCAGGCGCCATTTTAAGGCACATGAGTGCAAGGATCAGAACGGCGAACACAGTGGTAAATGCCTTTATGGTCGCTGTATTTAATTTAAATCCCACCACATTTTCGGCATTGATGGTTGCATAATAGGCCATCAATCTTTCCCGGACAGAGCTCTTAACCACAGCACCAGCCTCTACGATGATATCTCCTGCATGAACCTCTTCTTTTACTGGATTAACTTCCTGTATAATTTTTAGAATTTTCGCATTGGTGGCATCCTCATCATAGGAAAGATTTTTAGATATACCTTTCTTCATTATTCTAAATATGGATTGCTTCAATTCATACGGCCAATCCGTTGAAGATAAGCGTATCCTAAGTATCTTTATGGCTTCATCCTCTGATCTGACATGGGCTTTCTTTGTATGTCCTTTTATTTCGATATTAAAAATAGAAGTTTCATTACCCTCAAATATATCTGAATTGCTATAAACACCATCGGAAAGGACATCTCGTATAATATGCAAACCCTCGATTATGGCTCCGGTCCTGGAATTTTCATCAACTAATTTAAGCAATACATCAATATCGCCCCAGCCCAACGCTGAGTTATATCGATCATTGAATTTTCTTACAAAATTTCTCAGTTCAAACATATAGGCATTGTTACTTTTCCCAGAACCAAGAGCCTTATTCAGATTATCCAGCTCATCGTCTAGGGCAAAAACCTCCTTTTCAAATTTTTCATAATGGGCAAAACTCATGCTATATACCGGAGCCAGTTGATTTCTAATCCTTTCCTTTTCAATCCTCGTTCTCTCTTCGCTTTCATAGACAAAGGGCACATCAGCAATCACCGTTGCTTTGGCCTTTTGGCCCGGAATGAATTTAATAAAAAGTGAACTGCGGAAAGCAAAGCATAGGATTGATATAATAGCAGATAATATGGCAACAATCAACAGAACAGATATAGTAATCAAAACCGGCGCCTTATTGCCATATCCATCCAATAAACGATAATTGGTTGATTCTTTATAGGTTCTGAGCCTTGACTTTTTGGTAAACCACATAAGTTCTCAGATTAAGCACAACTTTAATCGTAGCTGGCCAATCTACAAGCTTATTGTTGATTTAATCAGACCAAATTTATTCTTTAATTCATTTAAAGAAATCTCCACAAGGGTAATATTTCCGAGTGGGTCGATGATATAGTTATTGCTCGATAGTAAAGATTTAATTAGTTTCATTATATTTTTCATTTCATCATAATTTTTCATATTAACACAGGTGCTGGCTAACTTTGCAAACCATTCGCCATCCATTGCCATCGATACTGCATTCTCATCTCCTAGACCAGCCAGGACATCCAGTAGCAATTTTTCTGCCATCATTTCATCCAGCCAGGAGGGAACGGCATCTATTCTACACAAATTTTTGCCAAATTTTTCCATAATAACACCGTATTGTAAAAATAAATCCATGGCCTTGCAAAGGATTTTATCCGCAACCGAAGGCAGAGAAATAATTTTAGGCAATAGAAGCCGTTGGGGTTCATCATTGACTTGTTTATGTATAAATTGCTCAAAAAATACACGCCTTGCTGCGGCTTTTATATTCAAGGCCCAGAGGCCATCCATCGATTCAAAAATGGCGAATTGGCCAAAAACAGTGCCAATAAACACCAATTTCAGATCTTCGCTGGAAGCTAACTGGCCTGTATTCAAATTGTCCAATCCGGCTATATGGGTCTGCCTTAGAGGTAATTGAAAAACATCTCTAGGTCTATTCCATCCGAATTTTGTCCTAGCAACCGGAACGATTGCAAGATTGGAATCGGTGGATTTTTCAGACCGAAGGATCCCAGGACTGACCACAGATTTTGACAGCAAAAACGAATCAATTGCCTTGTATATGGCTTTTCTAACCAGGTCCCTAACCATCTGCTCATTTTTAAATCGAATTTCCCTTTTCTGAGGATGAACATTTACATCGATGGTGTTTTTTGGAAAATTCAATGAGATGAATGCTACCTGGCTCTGCCAATTTGGCAAAAATCCAGCGTAGGCATCTCGAATGGCCCTGTTCAAGGTCTGACTCAGCACCTGTCTCTTATTTACAAAACAGATGATCTCACTCTTATTAACATTTATACAGGAAGGATTTAGCAATGCACCATCAAGGGAAATATTACCAGAGTGGTGATTAAAATCAAACAGCCATTCGCCATAGAATTCGCCGTAGAGTTTAGAAACCCTATGGCTCCATGAATCACCGGTCGGAGAGCAAAACAGCAATTTATCATCCTTAAATAATTCAAACTTTACCTCCCGTTCGGCCAATGCAAAAGCTCTCATTACCCTTATTATATGCATTGTTTCGGTCTCATCGGATTTCAAAAATTGCCTACGTGCCGGCAGGTTATGCAACAGTCCAGTGATCTCGACCAGTGTGCCTGCAACCAATCCACATTCCCTGACGTACTGAACCTTTCCTGAATGTACTAGGATCTCTGTACCGGCTTCACCACTCTGATCATTGGTCCGCATTAAAAATCTTGAAACACTGGCAATGGCTGGCATGGCTTCTCCTCTAAATCCAAATGTATCAACAATTTGTATATCCTCCACCGAAGTTATTTTGCTGGTTGCATGTCTGATAATCGATAGCTCCGCATCAACCCTGGACATGCCGATTCCATTATCTTCAACGGCTATTAAATTCTTACCTCCGGCGGAAAATCTAACGGTAATTTTGGTCGCACCAGCATCTAAACTATTTTCCACCAATTCTTTAACAACAGCAGCCGGCCGTTCCACCACTTCGCCAGCAGCTATCTGGTTGGAAACAAATTCTGGCAATATCTTTATTTTTGACATACAGAACCTATGCTTTGAATAATCAAACCCAATTATTATGCTTGGTTATAACTTCATAAACTGCAAGTTAAAAAAAATTATAAGCCATTATAAATCCGGTGTAAACCTTAATTTATTTACCACGTAAAAAAAGCACAGAAAAATTTTTATATTGCCATTAGTCCATATTTAAAAACAGTTATCAAGTAGCGTGAATGGTATTGAAATAGTAAAACATGGCCTTGGGGATATAGTTCTAAACAATGAAGCCCTGGAGGAAAAAGATGTGGTAACCAGAGCCCGAAGTGGTGATATAGCCGCCTTTGAAATTCTGGTCAAAAAATATCGCGAAAGATTGTATTCTGTTGTCTATCATCTGGTATCCAATAGCACTGATGCGGCGGACCTAGTCCAGGATATTTTCATAAAAGCATTTCATTCCATGAATAAATTCAAAGGCCAGTCTGCATTTTTTACCTGGCTGTATAGAATCGCAGTCAACATGACCATGTCCCATCTCCGGAAACATAAAACAAACAGATTCTTAGCTCTGGAACAGTTTGATGAATCTGCCCTACCACCGGAAGTTATGGAAAAAATTACCATGGAAGATCAAACAGGAAAAAATGCTTACCTTTTAGAATTACAAAAAGCACTGAACGAATCTCTTCAAAAATTGTCTAATGATCATAGATTGGTAGTTGTGTTGTTCGAAATTGAAGGATTATCCCATGGAGAGATTGCAGAGATAATGGGCTGCTCTCCAGGTACGGTTCGATCGAGACTTCACTACGCCAAACTTGAATTACAGGCATATTTAGAGGATTTTATCAAATGAGATTGTTTTTTTCGTCCAATGATAAACAACCGAAGGATCGGAATGAGAGGTTGTCGGCTTTACTAAAGATCAAACGAGCCGAAGCACCATCAAAGGATTTTTGGGTAAATTTTGACGTCAAGCTTCATAGAAAATTGCTAGAACCCGTCGATGATAGACCCAAGAGAGATGTGATTTATTCGTTTTTCCTGGCCAGCAAGCATGCAGTA